>NZ_JBSFSO010000015.1:39661-139811 GCF_053589795.1 Micromonospora sp. NPDC003241
GCCGAACAGGCGCAGGGCCGAACAGGCGCAGGGCCGAACAGGCGCAGGGCCGAACAGGCGCAGGGCCGAACAGGCGCAGGGCCGAACAGGCGCAGGGCCGAACAGGCGCAGGCCGGTCAGGCGCAGGGTTGCCAGCAGGTGCCGAGCTGGCAGGTGCGGACGCTGGGCCGAGCAGGCGCAGGGCCGGACCGGGCCAGGCCGGACGAAGCTGCGACACGGGCAGACGATCCGGCGCTTTCCCCACGGCCCGTCCCAGTCAGGGCGGCACTTCCCACAGAGCGGCCCCGGGCGGGGCGACGCACCCCTGCGGGCTGGGCTACGGAGTTGATCAAGGAGTTTGCGCCCTCAGACCTGCCCCTCCGAGACCAAAACTTCTTGATCAATGCGGGCGTCGGCGTGGGGGCGGTGCGCTTGCGCCTAGACGGGGCATGATCCGCGCAACTTCAGCGATATTGCTGTCTCCGAGGGGGCCTGAGGCAGCAGTATCCATGAAGTTGCGCGGATCATGATGTGCCGCGTGGGGTGAGCGGACTGCGGACACGGTGCACACCGTCGGACGGTCCCCCGGCAGCGCGAACGGTCCCGGGCAGCACGAACGGTCCCGGGCAACGCGAACGGTCCCGGGCAACGCGAACGGTCCCGGGCAGCCCACCGTGGACGGGTGAGCTGCCCGGGGTGGCGCCGGGGCGCCGGTCGCCCGGGGACGCGGGCGGGGATCAGCCGAGCCTGCGGGACGTGCTGGCGGTGGGAATCAGCCGATCTGGCAGGACGTGTTGTTGAGGCGGAAGTCGCCGGGGCGGTCGTTGGTGCCGGAGTAGGTCGCCTGGAGGCCGAAGGTGGCCGTGCCGTTGGTCGGCAGGCTGCCGTTCCAGGACACGTTGCGCGCGGTCACGGTCCGACCGGACTGGGTCACCTGGGCGTTCCAGGCGTTGGTGACCTGCTGGTTACCGGGGAACGACCAGGTCAGCGTCCAACTGCTCAGGGCCGACCCACGGTTGGTGACGCGTACGTCGGCGGTGAAGCCGTTGCTCCACTGGTTGGCCGTCCAACTCACCGTGCAGGCGGCCGGGCCGGTCGTGGGCGGAGGCGTCGTCGGAGGCGGCGTGGTGGGCGGCGGCGTCGTCGGCGGAGGCGTCGTCGGCGGGGGCGTGGTGGGGGGCGGCGTGGTGGGGGGCGGCGTGGTGCCGTCGCGGGGCGGGAAGCGCAGCACCCGGTCGTCGGTGGACGCTGGGGTGCCCCGGCCATCGCGGTTGCTGGTGGTGACCCAGAGCCAGCCGTCGGGGCCGTACTCGACGGTGCGCAGGCGTCCGTAGGCGCCGAGCAGTTCGGCGGTGGGGGTGCCGACGCCGCCGGAGCCGTTCAGCGGCACGTTCCACAGCCGGGTGCCGCGCAGGCCCGCCACGAAGAGCCGGTTCCCGGCGATGGTGACGCCGCTCGGTGACGCCTCGGCCGGGGTCCAGACGAGCAGGGGGTCACGGAACCGGGGGTCGTTGGCCCGGCCCTCGACCGTGGGCCAGCCGTAGTTGCCGCCCGCGACGATCAGGTTGAGCTCGTCCCAGGTGTTCTGACCGAACTCGCTGGCATATAGTCGGCCTTGGGCGTCCCAGGCAAGACCCTGTACGTGGCGGTGGCCGAGGCTGTAGACGGGCGAGCCGGCCGTCGGGTTGTCCGGCGGGACGGTGCCGTCCGGTCGGATACGCAGGATCTTGCCGTTGCGACTCTGCGGGTTCTGGGCCGTGGCGGTCTGTCCGGCGTCACCCACTCCGACATAGAGCATGCCGTCCGGCCCGAAGGCGATCCGGCCTCCGTTGTGGATCGACGCGCGGGTCAGTCCGGTGAGGATCGGTTGCTGGTCCTGCACGGCGGTGAGTCGGAACCGAGAGATGCGGTTGTCGGTCGCGGTGGTGAAGTAGACGTAGATCCAGCCGTCCTGTGCGTAGGTCGGCGAGACGGCGAGGCCGAGCAGACCACCCTCGCTGGTCGCGGTCACCCCGGAGATCGTGACGACGGGTACGGGCTGCTGGCCGGGACGGACGCGGACCACCTGGCCGGTGGGACGTTGGGCGACCAGGGCGCTGCCGTCGGGCAGGAAGTCCATGCCCCACGGCACCTGGAGCCCGGTGGCGACCGTTTCCGGACGGGTGAAGTCGAAGTCGCCGACGGCGAGCAGCCCGGGGGCTCCGGCGGTGACGGCGGACGGGCGTTCGACGGCGGGTACCGCGCCGGCGAGACCACCGACACCGACGGCACCGGCGACCAGCCCGGCGGTGAGTACGGCCCCGACCGTGAGTCGGATTTTCATGCCACCTCCCGAAATAGAGATGTTTATCAATGTAACATGCGCGAATTCTCGACACGCGCGAATCGCGCCATGCAGAATGCGGCGGAGGAAGAAAACGCGGGAATCATTCGCATTTCTGCCACGGGCCGTCGCCCGACTACGGTAGGGAGTCAGGCGATCCGGACTGCGGCTCGCCGGTCGAGGTGACGGGCCGCCCACGCGGCGGCGACAGTCTCGACACGCTCGGTCACCGAGGTCGCCGTCACATGCTATTCTCCGGCGTCGATCTCCGCAGCGCGGACCCGGATCGGGTCGATTGTCGCAAAGGACGCCCTCCCCCGATGTCGGCCCACACCGCTTCGATCGCGCCAACCGCTTCGGCGGAGCGCCCGGCCACCGGTGCGTTCACGCTGATCTTCACCCGGTTACCGGCGTTGCTACGACTCTCCTGCGGCCTTTTCGTCGCGGTGGTGGCGCTCTCCGTCCGTACCCCTCCGGTCCGGGTGGAGTTGTTGATCCCGGCCGTGGCGGTGCTGACCGCCTGGGCCGGCTGGTATTCGCTGCGCGCCTTCCGGCACGGCATCGGTCCCGCCGTGGTCACCGGGGACGTCGCCCTGACCACCGCCGCGTGCCTGGCGATGCCGGTCCTGGTCGCGCCGGAGGTGCTGCCCGGCGAGGCGAGCTGGATCGCGGTCCTGGCCAGCACCACGGTCATCAACGCCCAAGCGACCGCCCCGGCACGCTGGTCGATCGCCGCCGGCCTGCTGGTCACCGCGAGCTACGCGATCGGCGCGTACGCGACCGGGGACCCCGTCGAGGCCGGCGCCCACGCCGCGACACTGCTGGCACAGGTCGCCTGCACGGCGATGATGACCGCGGTGATGCGTCGCCGGATGGCCCGCGCCGACGCCGAGTTCGTGACGAGTCAGAAGGCCACCCGGGAGGCGCTCCTCGCGCGTACCGCCCGGGAGTCGGAACGGCAGCAGAACCGCGACCTGCACGACACCGTCCTGGCGACGTTGACCATGGTGGGACAGGGCGCGGTGCCCGGTCCGTCTCCGGCGCTGCGCGAGCGGTGCGACAGCGACCTGCGTACCCTCGCCGCCCTCGCCGACGCCCGGTCGGTGCCGGTGGGCGGCACGGCCCGGGTGGACGAACGGTTGCGGGCGGTCTTCGCCCGGCTGCCCGGCCTGCCGGTCAACGCCGACCTGCCGCCGTGCCCGGCACCGGTGCCGGTCGCCGAGGCGCTCGCGGAGAGCACCCACGCCGCGCTGACCAACGTGCTCCGGCACGCGCCCGGCGCCGCCACCACCGTGCGGCTGCGGCGCATCACCGGCACGGTCGCGGTCGAGGTGGTCGACGACGGTCCCGGCTTCGACCCGGCCACCGTCCCGGCGCACCGGTACGGGCTACGCGAGTCGATCCACGGCCGGATGGCCGCGATCGGCGGGCGGTCCGAGGTGGACTCCGCCCCCGGTCAAGGCACCCGGATCCGGTTGGAGTGGTCGGATGTCGGCTGAGGCGGGGACGGCACCCGGGGCGGTGGTACGGCCGGCGGCGCGTACCACCGGGGTGGTCGACGGTGTCGACGCCGGCCGGGCGGCGGCTGCGGTGGCGCGCATCTCCGACCGGGGAGCCCGGGTCGTCGCGGTGACCATCGCGCTGGTCTGGCACCTGGTGATCGGGCTGCCGGCGGTGCTCTCCGCCTGGTCCGAGCTGGCGGTGCCACAGGTGGTGCTCGGCGGCTGGCTGCTGGTGACGGCGGTCGGGGTGGTCGCCGGCGTACGCCTGCTGCACGACCGCCCGCTGCCGGCGGCGCCGACGGCCGGGCTGCTGCTGGCGGTCGACGTGGTGGTCTTCGCGGCGGCCGGCCGGGCGCAGTTGTTCAGTCCCGCCAACTGGGTCTGGGGCACGCTCGCCTGGTTCTTCCTGGTGGTGCTCTGGGGGCAGCGGGTGCGCTGGCTGCTCGCCCTGCTGGTGGCGCACGCGGCGATCGCGATGTCCGCCGTCGCGCTGTACGGCGCGACCGGCGCGGCGGACCTGGCCCGCTCCACGATGGCCCTGTACGGCACCTCCTCGCTGCCAGCGGCGGTCTTCGTCGGCGCGGTGGCCCTGTCGCTGCTCTCCCGCGAGCGGGCCGCCACGGTCGCGACCACGAACGCGATGGTGGCCGAGCGGGAGGCCGCCGAGCACGCCCGGCGCGAGCGACGGGAGCGGCTGGCGCTGGCCGGTGCGGCGGCCAGCGAGGTGCTGACCGAGCTGGCGCAGGGCCGGGCCGACCCGGCCGACCCGGAGGTGCAGCGCCGCTGCGTACGGGCCGCCGGCCAGTTGCGCCGGTTGATCGCCGAGTCCGACGACGTGCCACACCCGCTGTTCCACGAACTCCGTGCCGCCGCCGACCTGGCGGAGCGTAACGGGCTGCCCATCGACCTGGTCACAATTGGTGCACCGCCACCGTTGCCGGTGCAGGTCCGCCGGAGCCTGGCCGATCCGCTCATCGCCGTCCTCGCCGAGGCACACCAGTGGGCCCGGATGACAGTCGTCGCCGGTCCCGACGAGGTGGTGGTCAGCCTGGTCACACCGGACCGGGGCGGCCCGGAGACCACCGGGCCGCCGCCGGAGGAGAGCGACGCGCAGGTCGAGCAGGTACACGAACGGGACGGGGAGATCAGATGGACGCAGACGCGGTGGCGTCGTTGACGCCACAACGCCCCGTCGGAGTGGCCATCGTGGACGATCATCCGGTGGTCATCGACGGGGTCCGCGCCTGGCTGTCCACCGAGCCGCGACTGACCGTACTCGCCACCGGCGACGACCCCGACCAGGTGTTGCGCGCCGCGCCCGACGCCGACGTGGTCCTGCTGGACCTGCGCCTGCACGGTCGGCTGGTGCTGGACAAGCTCGCCGAGCTCTGTGCCGCCGGCCGGCGGGTGGTGGTCTATTCCGAACACTCCGACCCGCGCACCATGCTCGCCGCGCTGGACGCCGGGGCGGTGGCGTTCCTCGCCAAGCACGAGGGGCGGGAGCACTGCGTGGCGACGGTGCTGGACGCGGCGAGCGACCGCCCGTACGTCGCCCCGTCGTTGGCAGGTGCGATGGTCGGTGACCCCCGACCGGACCGACCGGTCCTCTCCGACAAGGAGCGCGAGGCGCTGTTGCTGTGGTTCCAGTCGATGTCCAAGGCGTCGGTGGCCCGCCGGATGCGGATCAGCGAACACACCGTCAAGCAGTACGTCGACCGGGCGCGGATCAAGTACACCCGGGCCGGACGGCCGGCGGCCACCAAGGCGGCACTGCTCGCCCGGGCGATCGAGGACGGACTAGTCCGACCAGAGGAAATAGGCATCTATCGGTCGCATGCGTCGACCGATTGGCCGACCCCCTAACGGGCGTCATGACAGGGTGTGTCGGATTGGGCGAGGCTCGTGATCAGATGCCACCGCCCGCACCGGAGGTTCCGTCCCGATGCACGATGATGCGTCCCCGTTCTTCATCGCCCCGCATCGCTTCGACGCGGTGCACGACGACGACGCCGGCCCGGTCCTGGACCGGCGGCACGAGCTGGTGCCGGAGCCCGGCGAGCAGGTGCTCGGCCGCCACCGGCTGAACGTGGCGGGTTACCTGCTGGGCCCGTCGGACGCCTCCCGGACGTGGACGCTGCCCGCCCCGGTCACGCTCACCGTCACCGACTTCCGGATGGTCTACGTCGGTACGCGCTCGCACCTGTCCCTGGTCGGCTCCCGTTCCGGCCCGGGCGGCCGGACCCCGGGGCTGGTCAGCGGGCAGATCCGCTGGCAGTGGCCGTCCCGGTTGGAGTGGTTGCCGGGCACCGACGACGACGCGATGCGGCTGCTGGTGGTCTGCGACGCGTTGCGGACCATCCGGCAGCCGGCGCTCGGCCTGATCGGGCAGCGCGCCGAGGTGGGCGAGTTGGCCCGGCAGATCCGCCGCGCGGTGGCGGTGTTCCGGCTCACCCGGCCGGAGCTGGTGGACCTGTCGCCGCCGGAGCGGGACGCACTCGCCCGGGTCGCCCGCAGTACGCTGCTGGCCGGCCCGGCACGGGTGGTGCTGCCCGGTTCCCTGCCCGTCGAGTTCCACTCCCGGGACGACTACTACCGGCCCCGGCACGCCGACCCGATGCCGTACGACGCGGCCTCCGGGCTACGGTGACCCGCCCGCCGACCTGATCCGCACAGCCAGATCCGCGCCGGTCTGATCCGCGCCGCGCGGGTCAGGGGTTCCGGGCACCCCGTTCGGCGTCGATGGCGTCGGCCTGCTCCGGGGTCGGCGCGGTGCCGCCGAGGTGGGCCGGCAGCCACCAGCGGTCCTCCGGTCCGGCGGGCCGGTCCGGGTACTCGCGCTGGGCCCGGTCCACCATCGTGGTGAGCCGGGCCGCCAGGTCGGCGGTCATCGCCGCGGTGTCCGGGTACGCGCCGGGCAGCATCGGCTCGCCGACTTCGATGGTGATCGGGGTGTGCCGGCGGGTCAGCGTGCGCGGTCGGCCCTTGGTCCAGAGGCGCTGGCTGCCCCAGAGCGCCACCGGTAGCACCGGCACGTCGGCGTCGCGGGCCATCCGGGCGGTCCCGCTCTTGAGCTCCTTCACGGTCAGCGACCGGCTCACGGTGGCCTCCGGGAAGACGCCGACCGCCTCGCCGGCCCGCAACGCGCGCACGGCGGCGGCGTACGACTCGGCACCCGCCTGCCGGTCCACCGGGATGTGTCGCATCCCGCGCATCAGCGGGCCGGACACCCGGTGCCGGAACACCGCGTCCTTGGCCATGAACCGGACCAGTCGCCGGGACTCCAGCGCCCCCAACCCGCAGAAGATGAAGTCCAGGTAGCTGACGTGGTTGCTGGCCAGCACCACGCCACCCGTGCGGGGCACGTGGTGCGCCCCCTCCACGGCCAGCTTCAGGTCGAGTACGCGGAACATCGTCTTGCAGGCGGCGATCACGGGTGGGTACACGAGTTCCGGCATCCGGCAACTTTACCGTTGGTAGGTTACGCATCGGTAGGACAGTGGCGCAGCCCCGTCAATCGGCGAGTTTGTGCAGGTCCAGCCGGCCTCGGGCGAAGGCGTCCACCCGACCCCAGCGGCCCGGGATGTCCAGCACCTCGATCCGGCCCATGCCCACCGGCAACCGTGGCTCGACCGCCAGGTGACCCTCGTGCGGCTCCAGCCCCAACATGGTGCGCAGCAGCAACAGCGGGGCGCCCGTCGACCACGCCTGCGGGCTGCATGCCGTCGGGTACTCCACCGGGAACTTCGTCTGCTCCCGCTGGTAGCCGCCGAACGCCTCGGGCAGTCGCCCGTCGAAGTAGCGGGCGGCGTCCAGGATGCCGTTGGCGATGACGGCCGCCTCCTCGGCGAAGCCGTACCGGCGCAGGCCCCACGCGCAGAACGAGGTGTCGAACGGCCAGACCGTGCCGTTGTGGTAGCCGATCGGGTTGTACCGCACCTCGCCCTCGGCCAGCGTGCGTACCCCCCAGCCGGAGAAGAGTCGCGGCCCGACCAGGTGGTGGGCGACCTGCTCGGCCCGGTCCTCGTCGACGATCCCGCTCCACAGCAGGTGACCGATGTTCGAGGTGAGCACGTCGCACTGCCGACCGTCCGGGTCCAGCGCCAACGCGTAGTAGCCGCCGTCGTCGACCCACCAGTCCCGGTTGAACCGCTCCTTGAGCGCCGCCGCCTCCCGCTCCAACTGGTCGGCGAACCCCGGATCGTCCCAGAACTCGCGGGCCAGCCGGGCACCGCGCATCTTCGCGTCGTACGCGTACCCCTGCACCTCACAGGTGGCCCGGGGAAACGGCGGCAGACTGCCGTCGGCGTACGAGATGGAGTCCCAGGAGTCCTTCCAGCACTGGTTCTCCAGGCCGGTGTCGGTGTTGCGGCGCTCGTACCAGATGTAGCCGTTACCGACCAGGTCGGCGTACTCGTCCATCCACCGGAACGCCCGGCGGCACTCCTGCTCCAACTCCTTGACCAGCGCCGCGTCCCCGCTCCACCGCTCGTACTCGTCGAGCAGCACCACGAACAGCGGCGTGGCGTCCACCGAGCCGTAGTACGGCGAGTGCGGCTGCTCCTCGAACGCGGCGCTCTCGCCGTACCGCATCTCGTGCAGGATCCGGCCCGGGTCCTCCTCCCGGAAGTCGTCACACCGGGTGCCCTGGAGGGCGCCGAGGATCCGCAGCGTGGTCGCGCTCAGCTCGGGCGTGAACGGCAGCGTCTGCAGACAGGTCAGGATGCTGTCCCGGCCGAACATGGTCATGAACCAGGGCAGACCGGCGGCCGGCAGCGTCTGTCCGCCGAGCGAGAGCGGCGCGAACCGCAGCGCGGCCAGGTCGACGATGCACCGTTGGTACGTCGCCGCGACCCGGCCGTGCTCGCTGTTCACCTTCGGCGCCTTGGCGATCCACTCCTCCAGGTCGTGCTGGAGGGCGAGCCGCTCGGTGCCGTGCACCTGCAAACCGATCCGCAGGTCCCGGTGGTCCGGGCCGAGCGCCAGCGTCTGCACGTCGATGGTGGTGTGCCACTGCTCGTTCGGCTCCAGATGGATCGTGTACGAGAAGCCGTTGCGGTCGTACCGGGTCGGCTCGGAGGAGGAGATGACGGTCTCCCGCCGGAAGTTGCCGCGCCGGTAGCCGATACGCAGCCGGTCCGACTCCACCTCGGCGTACGTCTCGCCCTTCTTGTTCAGGATCTCGTCCTTGACCTCGAACAGGTCGGCGAAGTCGCACGCCGCGTCCATCCGCACCTGGAGGTCCACGGCCTTCTCGTCGTGGTTGAGGATGGTGATGTTCTCCCGGAAGCTGCCCCCGACGGCCCGCTCGCGGATGATCGACAGCTTCGCGTCCACGTAGTGCGTGGCCAGGCCGGGCACCAGGAAGAAGCGCGACTCGAAGTACTGGAGGTCGTCGTAGGAGAGCGAGTTCAGCCGCTCACCGTTGACCGTGAGCACCCACTTGGACAGATAGCGGGTGTCGAAGGAGAACAACCCGGTCGGCTCGGTCGGTGTCGCCTCGATGTCGCCGGTCGCCTCACAGACCACGAAGGTGCTGCCGTCGAGGATCCGTACGGTGTGGCCGGGAGCCATCAGCGGACCCCCTTCCGGTACCGACGCGGCCCCTGCGCCTGCGGCGGCCCGGGAAAGAGCCGATCCACCTGGATCACCAGACGCGCGTCACCGGACACCGTGATGTCCCCGCGCAGCAGCGCCGCCAGCCCGTTCTCCCGGCCGGTCACCAGGTCCTCGAACAGCTCCGGGCTGGTCCCGACCACGGTGTCGGCCGCCAGGTCCTCCCGGGAGACCGTCATGTTCCCCCGGTCGATGCGCAGCAGCCAGTGGCTGGTCCGGGGTCCCTCGTGCAGATCGAAGCGCAGGGCGCCCGACGACTTCGCCAGCAGGGGCTCGTACCCCCGGTGGTCGAGGTCCTCGAAGAACCGTGTGGTCGCGTCCGACATCCCGCACTCCTCCCGGTCGCTGTGCTCCGACAGGCGGGTCCCCACGCTCGGCGGCGTCAACCTCGCCCGGATCGGGTGAGCCGAGCGGGCGAGGTGGGCGGGCGAGCCGGGCGGGCGAGCCGGGCGCGGTGGGCGGGCGCAGCTTGCGGGAAGGCGGGTGAACAGCGTCGACGCCGGCCCCCGGGACGGGAGCCGGCGTCGCGCGGCGGAGGTCAGTTGTTCGGGTCGTCGGCGCTGATGTCGGCCAGCACCGACTGCGGCTCCCGCTCCACGGCCAGGTCACCCATGGAGACCAGACCGATCAGCCGGCCGTCCTCGATCACCGGCAGCCGCCGTACGGCGTACGTCCGCATCAGGTCGGCGGCGGCCACGGCGTCGTCGTACTGACTGACCGTGATCACGTCCTTCGAGGTGATCTGGTCGAGTCGGGTGGTGTTCGGGTCCATGTCCTCCGCGACACCCCGAACCGTGATGTCCCGGTCCGTCACGATGCCGACCACGTTGTCGCCGTCGCACACCACCACGTCCCCGATGGCGGAGTCACGCATCTCCTGCGCCGCCGCGGCGAGCGTGGCGTCGCCGTCCATGGTCACCAACCGGGTCGTCATGAAGTCTCCGACCGTTGTCATGGCGCCTCCCTCTCGGTCGTGGGGCAACCCGGTGTCTACCCCACGACCGCAGGCAGTAACGCTCAGCGCTCGGCGGCGACCAGTTCGGCGAGCTGCACGGCGTTGAGCGCGGCACCCTTGCGCAGGTTGTCGTTCGCGCAGAACAGGGCCAGCCCGTGCGGGACCGTCTCGTCGGCCCGGATCCGGCCCACGTACGTCGGGTCCTGCCCGGCCGCCTGCAGCGGGGTCGGCACGTCGGAGAGCGCCACGCCCGGGGCGTCGGCGAGCAGTTCGTGGGCCCGCCGCGGGCTGATCGGCCGGGCGAACCGCGCGTTGATCTGGAGCGAGTGCCCGGTGAACACCGGCACCCGGACGCAGGTGCCGGAGACCTTCAGCTCGGGGATCTCCAGGATCTTGCGGCTCTCGTTGCGCAGCTTCTGCTCCTCGTCGGTCTCGGCGGAGCCGTCGTCGACGATCGAGCCGGCCAGCGGCAGCACGTTGAACGCGATCGGCCGGGCGAACGAGCGCGGGGCCGGGAACTCCACCGCCGCGCCGTCGAAGGTCAGACCGGAGGCGGTCTCGACCACCTTGCGGACCTGCTCGTCCAGCTCGGCCACGCCGGACAGCCCGGCGCCGGACACCGCCTGGTACGTCGAGACGACCAGGCTGACCAGCTCCGCCTCGGCGTGCAGCGGGCGCAGCACCGGCATCGCGGCCATCGTGGTGCAGTTCGGGTTGGCGATGATGCCCTTGGGGCGGTTCGCGGCGGCGTGCGGGTTGACCTCGGCCACCACCAGCGGCACCTCCGGGTCCATCCGGAACGCCGACGAGTTGTCGATGACCACGGCCCCGGCGGCGGCGACCCGGGGTGCCAGCTCCTTGGCGGTGCTCTTACCCGCCGAGAAGAGCACGATGTCCAGCCCCGAGTAGTCGGCGGTGGTCGCGTCCTCGACCGTGACCTCCTCGCCGCGCCACGGCAGCGTCCGCCCCGCCGACCGCGCGGAGGCGAACAACCGCACCTGCTCCGCCGGGAACTCCCGATCCGCCAACACCTGCCGCATGACGCCGCCGACCTGGCCGGTCGCGCCCACAATGCCGATCCTCATGCCCGCGAGGCTACCCAGCGGGCCGGTGGCGGCGGGAACGCTTTCCCACCGCCCGGACCCTCCGACCGCCTGATCACCGCGTGGCGTCGATCACCTCACCCAGCCCGGCCGCCACGATCTCGTCCCGGATCACCGCCGCGTCGCCCTCCACGACGAGGGTCAGCGACTCCGGGAACAGGTGGGCGGCCGCCGCCGCCGAGACCTCCGCCACGTCGGCGGCGAGCAGCGACTCGCGCAGCCGGGCGTGGTAGTCGTCCGGCAGGTCGTGCACCACCAGCGTGGTGAGCGCACCGGCGATCGCCCGGGGGCTCTGCAACTCGACCGAGAGCTGCCCGGCCCGCCAGGAGCGGGCCACCGCCAGCTCCTCCTCGGTCACTCCGCCGGCCTGGGTACGCGCGACCTCCCCGACCGCGTCCACCAGAGCCGGCGCGGTGACGGCGGTCTGCACGCCGGAGCTGACCCCGAACCGGCCGAACCGGCGCGACGAGGCGAAGTCGCCCCGGATGCCGTACGTGTAACCGCGTACCTCGCGGATCAGGTGGTTCAGCCGGGACGTGAAGGCGCCACCGAGCACCGTGCCGGCCAGCGCGATCGGCACGTGGTCCGGGTGGGCCCGGTGCGGCGCCGGATGCCCGAGCCGCAGCGTGGACTGCACCGAACCGGGCCGGTCGACCAGGATCACCCGGCGGCCTTCGCGCAGCGGCACCTCGATCGGCGCGCCCCGGTCCACCGGTCCGCCACCGGTGCCGGCGAACGCCGTCGCGGCCAGCGCGTCCAGGTCGAGCCGGTCCAGGTCACCGGCGACGACCAGGGTCCCGGGGCGGATGAACCACTCCGAGTGGAAGACCGTGACGTCCTCCACGTCCAGCCCGGCCACCGAATCCGGATCGCCGTACATCGGGCGGCCCCACCGGCTGTCCGCACCGAACAGGTCGGCACGCAGCACCGCGTCGGCCCGTGGACCCGGGTTCGCCCAGTCCATCCGCAACGCGGTCGCCTCGTCGTCACGGACCCGCCGTACGTCGTCCGGGTCCAGCCTCGGCGTACGCACCGCCTCGGCGAGCAGTTCCACGGCCGCGCCCAGCCGGTCCACCGGCACCTGCACACTGGCCTGGAAGGTGTCCCAGTCCAGCCCGGTCACCAACTCGGTGCCGAGCGCCTCGATGGCCAACGCGTACGCGGTGGCGTCCCGCTGGCTGGTGCCCTCCTCCAGCGCCTTGGCCAGTACCCCGCCCAGCCCCTCCTTGCCGACCGGCTCCCGGCCCGCGCCCGCGTCGAGCAGCAGCAGCGCGACGGCCAGGTTCTGCCCGGGCAGGTGCGCGGCGACGACCTGACCGCCTGCCACGCTCCGACGCACCACCTGCGGGAACCGGTACGGACGGGCCGCACCCGGTCCCGGACGATCGGCGATCAACGTCATGGCTTGTCCTCCGGAACGTAAGTGAGAGTCGCCCGGTCGGCGGGGGCGAGTACGTCGGCGGCGACCTCGGCGATCTGCTCGGCGGTCACCGCGAGCCAGCCCGGGAGCCGGTCGGCGAGCACGTGGGGGTCACCGAACTGGGTGGCGTACCGGCCCAACGCGTCGGCCCGTCCGTCCACCGTGGACATCTGCCGCCACCACGCGGTGGTCAGCAGCGCCTTGGCGCGGTCCAGTTCGGCGGCGGTGACCGGCACGGTGGCCAGTTCGTCGATCACCTCGGCCAGCCCGGCGGCCAGCCGCTCGGCGTCCACGCCGGGGCGGGCGGTGGCGGTGGCGATCAAGGGTGCCGGCGCGTGCGCCAGGTCCACCCCGTACGCCCCGACCAGATCCGGCTGGGCGATCCGCTCACCGTCGGCGAGCCGTTGGTAGAGGCGGCTGCCCCGGCCGCTGCCGAGCACGGTGGCGAGCACCGTCACCACGTCGTAGCCGGGCGTGCCGAAGGGGTGCGTGCGGTGGGCCACGTACACCCGGGGCGCCGGAACGTCCGCGACCACCGTCTCCGCCACCGGCTCGCCGCTGCGTGCCACGACCATCCCGTCCGGTGCGGACGGGATCTCCGGCCGGGGCGGGATGACGCCGAAGTACTTCTCGGCCAGCGCGGTGACCTCGTCGACGGTCGTGTCACCGACCACGGTCAGCACCGCGTTGTTCGGTGCGTAGTAGGTCAGGTGGAACGCCTGGAAGGTGGCCAGGTCGGCGGCGTTCAGGTCGGCCATCGAGCCGATCGTGGCGTGGTGGTAGGGATGGCCCGGCGGATAGAGCAGCGGCAGCAGCCGCAGCCAGGCGTCGCCGTACGGCACGTTCTCGTAGCGCTGGCGGCGCTCGTTCTTGACCACGTCCCGCTGGTTGTCCAGCGTCTCCTGGGTCAGCGCCGGCACCAGGCCGCCCATCCGGTCGGCTTCCAGCCACAGCGCCAGTTCGAGGTGCTCGGCCGGGACCGTCTCGAAGTAGTTCGTGCGGTCCGGGTTGGTGGTGGCGTTGAGCGAGCCGCCCGCGCCCTGCACCAGCTTCATGTGCTCGGTCTTCGCGACGTTCACCGAGCCCTCGAACATCAGGTGCTCGAAGAGGTGTGCGAAACCGGTCTGACCGGCCGGCTCGTGTCGCGAACCGACGTCGTACCAGAGGTTGACCGCGACCGCCGGTGCGGTGCGGTCCTCGCTGACCACCACGCGCAGGCCGTTGTCCAGTCGGGTCGTCGAGATGGGCCAGGGATAACCGCTGTCGGGCATGGCCCCGACGCTATCCGATCTCCGCGCTCCGGCGGGGATGGGACGCGGCACGCCCGTGTCGCGGGCGGCCGCGCCCCGGCGCGGTCAGTCCGGCGGCTCGATCGGGGTCACCGTCTGCTCCGAGGTACGCCGTTCCAGGACCGTGTCCGGTGCGGCGTTGCGGTCGGCCTCGCGGAGGTCCGACTCGGTCAGGATCGCGTCGGCCTGGGCCTGGGGGTCGTCGCTGCCGACCGCCGCCTCCTCCGGCAGCAGGTGGGCCCGCGACTCGATTCGCTCCTGGTCACTCTGCGCGTCAGTCATGCCGCTTCCTTACCCCCACCCCATCCCGCGCACGCGTGGATGTAAGGAGGGGTCCCCTGCTATGCACGAGGCGATAGCAGGGGACCCCTCCTTACACGTCAGGTGCGGAACGGGCCACGGACCTCGTAGGTGATGCCGCCGGAGGAGGAACCGGAGGTGCCGCGCTGCGAGGAGAAATAGAACCGGGTGCCGTCGGGTGAGAAGGCCGGCCCGCAGATCTCCGAGGAGGACTGCCCGGTGATCCGCAGGAACGGCGCGACCACCTCGTCCGGGGTGATCACGCAGATCTCCATGGTGCCGCCGTCCTCGGCGACGTAGAGATCGCCCGACCGGGCACCGGTGATGTTGTCCACCCCGGTCAGCGGCGCGGTCCCGGAGACCAGCGAGTCGTCGTACGCCAGGTCGATCCGCTGCCGCACCGCGTCGTACGCCCAGACCCGGTTGTCGCCCTTGGTGGTGAACCAACAGGTGCCGTCGGCGTACCAGCAGCCCTCGCCGCCGTTGAAGCTCTTGGCGCCGGAGACCTGGCGACGGGTGAGCGTGCTCGACGCCGCCGGGTCGGGCACCCGGGCCCAGGTGACCGGGCCGCTGGTGCCGCTGCCGGCGACCAGCGCCTCAAGCGTGCCGGCGGAGAGGTCACCCCAGGTCGTCGGCCGGAAGCGGTAGAAGCAGCCGTCGGTCTCGTCCTCGGTCAGATAGATCACCCGCCGGTCCGGGTCGCAGGCGGCGGCCTCGTGCTTGAAGCGGCCCATCGCCGCCCGACGCACCGCCGTGGTGCCGCCCTGCGGGTACGTCTCGTAGACGTACCCCCGGCTGACCTCCTCGCAGGAGAGCCAGGTGCCCCACCCGGTGGCGCCCCCGGCGCAGTTCTGGTTGGTGCCGGAGAGCAGTCGGTACGCCGACGCGACGCTCCCGTCGGCGTGGAACCGGACCGCCGAGGCACCGCCGCCGGGCGTGATCTCAGAGTTCGAGACGTAGATCCAGCCGGTGCCGGCGGCGAAACAGGCGCCGCCGTCGGGTGCGTCGTGCCAGACGTATGACGTGCCGGGCACTGCCTGGCGGGACCGGGCGATCACCCGGCTGGTGAATCCGGTCGGCAGCATGATGCCGTTGGCGTCGGCGGTGCGCAGCGGCCCGTACGGGCCGACGCCGGGTTGAGCAGGGGCGGCGACGGCGGCGCCGGCCCAGAGACCGCCGGAGAAGGCGGCGGCGCCACCGGCGACAGCGGTACGCAGAACGGTACGACGATCCATCGGAACTCCCCGGGAGACGTCTGTCGGTCGCGCCGAAACTACCGAGCGTTCCATTGACGGGGGTGAACCTGAGGCGAGGCTTCGGCGACGAGAAGGTGAGCATCCGCGCACCGTCAGGTACTCTTACCGCCGTGACGCGGTCGTATCGATGGTTTAGGCAGCCGGCTCGGCCGGTGACCTCACCATGATCTGACGTCACCGAATTCGAGCCGGCCGGGCAGGAGCTTTCGTTCCTGCCCTTTCGCGTACGAGCAGCCGGCTCGACCCGGGCACCGGCCCCGGGTGCGGTCGGCGAAAGGATGCCCACCGTGACGACCCCGGAGAACCACCGGGTCATCGACCAGCGGATCGACCGCGTCGTGCCGCTGACCACCCCGGCCCTGCTGCTGCACGAGTTGCCCCTGGACGCCGGCCTCACCTCGGCCGTGCTGACCGGGCGACGCGCGGTCGGGCAGGTCCTCGACCGTGCCGACGACCGCCTGCTGGTGGTGGTCGGGCCGTGCTCGGTGCACGACCCCGCCGCCGCCCTGGACTACGCGCACCGGCTGCGCGAGGCGGCCGAGCGGGTCTCCGACGACCTGCTGGTGGTGATGCGGGTCTACTTCGAGAAGCCGCGTTCCACGGTGGGCTGGAAGGGCCTGATCAACGACCCGGGGCTGGACGGTTCCGGCGACGTCAACACCGGCCTGCGGCTGGCCCGGGCGCTGCTGCTCGACGTGCTGCGCCTCGGGCTGCCGGTGGGCTGCGAGTTCCTCGACCCGATCACCCCGCAGTACATCGCCGACACGGTGGCGTGGGGCGCCATCGGGGCGCGCACGGTGGAGAGCCAGGTACACCGCCAGCTCGCCTCCGGCCTGTCCATGCCGATCGGCATGAAGAACCGCCCCGACGGCAGCATCTCCACCGCGGTGGACGCGATTCGGGCGGCCGGCGTACCGCACGTCTTCCCCGGCATCGACGTCTCCGGCACCCCGGCGATCATGCACACCCGGGGTAACGCGGACGGCCACCTGGTGCTGCGCGGTGGTGGCGGTCGGCCCAACTACGACGCCGAGTCGGTGGCTGGTGCGCTGGAGCTGCTGCGGGCCGCCGGCCTGCCGGAGCGGCTGGTGGTCGACGCCAGCCACGCCAACAGCGGCAAGGACCACCGCAACCAGCCCTCCGTGGCCGCCGACGTAGCCGCGCAGATCGCAACCGGTCAGCAGGGCATCGTCGGGATCATGCTGGAGAGCTTCCTGGAGCCCGGCCGCCAGGACCTGGACCCGACCCGCGAGCTGACCTACGGGCAGTCGGTGACCGACGCCTGCATCGGCTGGGACACCACCGGCGAGGTGCTCGACGCGCTGGCCACCGCCGTGCGTACCCGCCGCGCCCACCACTCGCGGACCCTGCCCACCCCCGCCTGACCTGCTTCCGTCGATCAGAGGTCGGCGGGCGGCGCGACCAGCGAGAACGCCGCCGACCTCATGATCGCCGCAGGTGCGGTGGGAGTTTGGCCGGGTGGGGTGGGGGTAGGTGGCGGGCGTGACCGATGACGTACCCGTGACCGGGGCGCCCGTGGCGCCCACGGCACCGACGACCGAGGCGCGGCTACCCGACGCCATCCTGGCCGACGTGCCCGTGGTCGACACCGCGGGCATCGACCCGGCCGTCACCGACCTGCCCGGCACGGCTGCCGCCGTACCGGACGAGGTGGAGACGGAGGAGGTGGACACCCGGCCGCTCGACGACCTGCTCGACGACCTCTACCACGGTCAGGAGCGGATCAGTCAGGTGGACATCTACCGGCGGGCCGTCGCCGCGGAACTGCCGGCGCAGTTGCTCTCCCGGCTCAACGCGCTGCCCCAGGGCGAGTACGCGGTCGACGAGGTGTCCGACCTGCTGGGTGGTACGGCGGGGTGACGTCCGGCGCCGACCCGGCCGGCGCCGGCGACGAGAAGAGGAACGTGATGTCGCAGCCCGAGGAAGACCAGGACGACCGGATGCCCGCGCTCGGCCAACCCCCGGAGGGCACCGACACCCTTCCCGAGCCGGACTTCGCCAACGAACACGACCGCACGGCCGTGGACCGGGACATCATCACCGGCGCCGACGAGGACGAACGGGAACCCGAGTCGCCGCGCGGCTGGTCCGGCATGCAGCGCTGACGCACGGCACACCAACAGGCCCGGTGTCCCCGGGCGGCACCCGCCGCCGGAGGACTCCGGGCCTGACGTCACTCCCGGTGGTCGCCCTCGGCCCCTCGCTGCGCCATCGCGTACGCCATCTGGAGGAAGTCGGACGCGGTCACCGCGGTCAGGGCGGTGGCCACCAGTCGGGTCAGCCTCGGCGTGAGCACCAGCGCACCGGTGAAC
This sequence comes from Micromonospora sp. NPDC003241, assembly GCF_053589795.1. Classification (NCBI taxonomy): domain Bacteria; kingdom Bacillati; phylum Actinomycetota; class Actinomycetes; order Micromonosporales; family Micromonosporaceae; genus Micromonospora; species Micromonospora sp. NPDC003241. The sequence goes on from NZ_JBSFSO010000015.1 coordinate 57,735, forward strand.
CCGGTGGCCACCCAGACCGCCAGGCAGAACGGGCAGCTCAGCAGCTCGCCGATGGCGTGCCGGGTGGAGCTGCCCGAGTCGCGTACCTGCTCCATCACCTCGCCGCTGCCGATCGGCCGGTCGTACTGCGTGAACGGCGCCCGCAGCGGACTGGTCACCGCGTCCTTGGACAACAGCCGGCTGAGCTTGTGGGTGGCGATGGCCAGGAGCACCACGTCGGACGTGGCGGGCCGTTCCGGCACCGGGCGGCCGGTCGCCTTGACCAGCCCGGCGATGGCACCGGTCACCGCAGCGTAGGTGCCCATCGCCGCCAGGTACCCGCCCAACGGGCGGTGCTCGTGCGGGGCGTACGCCTGACGCAACCGCGCCACCTTCTGCTTCAGCTCGCTCACCCGGCCTCCTTCGTCTCAAGCGGGGGTGTGCCGTCCCGGCCGGGACGGCCCAGATCGCCGCCCGGACTCCGGGCGGCTCGGTCGTACGCTGTCCGGCCGGGTCAGCCGGCCTGGAGGTTGTCGTCCACCTCGCGAGCCAGCTTGGTGAGGGCCTCGTCGGCGAGCCGGTCGGTCTCGGCACCGCCGCCGGAGATGTCCAGACGGACCCGGGCACCACCGGCGTCGACCGGCTCCACCCGCAGCTCGGCCCACCAGTCGGTGCCGTGGCCGGCCCAGCGGGCCCGCATCCGGTCACCGTCGCCCTGGTCGGACGAGTCGCCGGTGAGCAGGGGTTCGGGCAGCCAGGCGGCGACCCGGTCCGGGTCGGTCGCGGTGTTGAAGACGACCTCGGGGGGTGCGGACACACCGCGTTCCGCGTACGCCATCACGCGTCCCGCAGCCGGCTCGGGTCGACCTCCCGCCCGGGGTGCCGGGCGAGGTACTCGGTCTCGAGTTCGGCGGTACGCCGCAGGTGGTTGGCCAACGCCGAGTCGGTGGCGTGGCGCAACGTGTCCAGGCGGGTGCGGTGCAGGCTCTGCACCTCGCGGATCAGGTCGTCCTCGCTCAGCTCGGCCGGGTCGACGCCGGGCAGGTCCCCGTCCAGCGGGCCGGTCGTCGTCCGGTCCTCGCCCCACTCGGGGATCCGCTGCTCGGGGCTCACCTCGGTGCCTCCGGTGGGAAACCCGTCCGATCGTCCTGATGCGGTCATCTCGCGCCCCCTCGTCCGTGCTGGGCTGGCGTCTGTACGGTTGCCCACGCGGGGTGCGGCCAAACCAGGGCCGCCACTACGACACCGCGTCGGAGAGCGCAGCCGGTCCCGGTACCCTCGTTGCCATGAAGCGGCTCTGGACCCCGGCGTGGATCGCCCGCCACGTGGCCCTGGTCGTGCTGGTCACCACCTTCCTCGGCCTCGGCTGGTGGCAGGTCAGCCGGGCCGCCGCGGGCAACGCCATCAGTTGGGGCTACGCCGTGGAGTGGCCGATCTTCGCGGGCTTCGTGGTCTTCGTGTGGTGGCGCGAGGTGCGCCACACGCTGCGGGAAGACCAGACCGCCGAGGCCGGCGACACGACGACGGCGCCGGACGCCTCGACCGAGCAGACGCGCGGCACCGACGAGGCCGGAGCGTCCGCCGGTACGCCGGAGGCGAACCGGCCGCGACCCGGGATCCGCCGGCCGGTACGGGTGGCCCGCGTCACCGCCGTCGACGAGGTTCCCGACGACGCGGACCTGGCCGCCTACAACCGCTACCTGTCATGGTTGAACGCCAATCCGGGCGCCAAGCCCGGTGACTACCCCGGCTGAGCCCGGGCCGGAAGGACTGACGAGACGTGCGCGCTGCTCTCACCCGCTACCGCGTGATCGCCTGGGTCGTCGGCGTGGTGCTGATCCTGCTTGTCGTGATCGGCATGCCGCTGAAGTACGGCTTCGACAACCCGATCCTGGTGGAGACCGTCGGCCAGGCGCACGGCTTCCTCTACATGCTCTATCTGGTCGCCGCGTTCGACCTGTCCCGGCGGGTCGACTGGCCGCTCAAGCGGATGGTCCTGGTGATGCTGGCGGGCACCGTGCCCTTCGTCTCCTTCTGGGCCGAGCGCCGGGTGAGCGCCCTGTACCTGGCCGAGCAGCGGGTGCGGGAGCAGCAGACGCCGGAGCCGGTGGCCGGCTAGCCGCGCGGCAGGGCCCTCAGCGGCGCGGCCGCCACGGGTCGGCGCTCGCCAACGGGTCCTCCCACCCGCCGTAGCTGTGCATTTCCCGGGCTCGGCGCAACGCCCGGCTCACCTGGCCGAACTGCTGCTCGTCGTCGCTGCTGAACAGCAGTTCCTCGACCTCGCCGCGCCGCCCCCACAGCTCGTACGGCGGCGGCCGCCAGCGGTCCCCGGCCGCCGCGAGCAGCACCGGCACCAGGAACACCGCCCCGAGCAGCAGGTACGCCTCGGCGGTGAGCCGGTGCAACCCGCCGGTGAAGCCGAGCATCAGACCGATGCCGCCGATGACGACGGTGGAGACCAGCACGGCCCGGGCCGCCACCGGGTCCTGGTTCCCCCGCGTGGTGTGCAGGTGGGTCAGCTCGGCGACCCGCCAGGTGCTGCGCCCGACGGTGAACCGGTCGGCGGTGACGATGATCCCGGGTCGGGCGTAGAGCAGCCGTCGGCTCCGGCCACCGGGCGCGGAGCGTGGTGGTCGTGTCGTCGCACCGTCAGGATTCACGGCCCCTCCTCCCCCCACCACCGGGCGTCGCCGGGCCGGTCCACCGACACCCACGACGCCGGCTGACGGGAATCCCGGCTGTGCGCCCATTGTCTGCCGGGCGCGCCAGCCGCACCGGCCTGTTTCCGGTGGTCACGCCGCTTCCACGGTCGACCGCCGCCGGAAAGAGCCGTCCAAGTCCGTCTTATCCGTTATAGCGCCGAGGCATCCGACGTCATATGCCGAGAGCGACCAGTACGGCATCTGCCCAGATAAGCCTACATACCCTCTTAGGGTGAATCAGATTCGCCACATGCTCCTCACATGTCCCGACAATCCCTGCCGGTAACTCTGTTCCCGTACTACCTTGGGCAGGTCGGCCCGGTCGACCGCCGTCCAGCCGGACGGCACCGGTCCGGTGCCGTCGCGGAGCGTCAGCAGGCCCGCGCCGGCCCTGGGAGAGGAGCATCGAGCTCTTGTCGTCCCTGACGAACACGCTGCGCGCCTTGGCCGTGGCCGCCTGTTCGCTGGCGCTGGTCGCGCCCGCCACGGTGGCCCGGGCCGAACCGTCGACCGCCGAGTTGACCCGGCGGATCGACAAGTCCTCCGCCGAGTTGCAGGACGTGGTGGAGTCACACAACGAGCTGCGCGAGAAGATCAAGGACAACCGGGCCGCCGTCGACCGGCTGCAGGAGCGGATCGGCCCGCTGGAGCAGCAGGCCGAACAGAGCCGGTCGGACGTCGGCCAACTGGCCGTCACCGCGTACAAGACCGGCAACCTCGGCGCCGCCGAGGCCCTGCTACGCGCCGACGACTCGACGTCCATGCTCGACCGGCTCGGCACGCTGGACCACCTGACCCGGCAACGCCAGGCGACGGTGGCCAGCTACACCGCCGACCAGCAGCGGCTGCTCGACGAGAAGACCCGGCTGGACGTCACGCTCAGCCGGCAGGCCGCCCAGTCCCGGGAGTTGGCCGCCGCGAAACGGCGGATCGAGCGGGACCTGGCCAAGCTGTACGAGATGCGCCGGCAGGCGTACGGCCGGGCGACCGAACGCCCGACCAACAACTCCGGCAGCGCCAACAACGCGCCCTCGGTCTCCGGGCAGGCCGGTGTGGCCGTCCGGTTCGCCTACGGCGCGCTCGGCAAGCCGTACGCCTGGGGGCAGGACGGGCCGAACGGCTACGACTGCTCCGGGTTGACCTCGGCCGCCTGGCGGGCGGCGGGCAAGTCGCTGCCGCACAACACCCGGATGCAGTGGGGCAAGGTGGCGCAGATCAGCCGTGGCGAGCTACGCCCCGGTGACCTGGTCTTCTATCGCAGTCTCGGGCACGTGGCGATCTACGTGGGCGACGGTCAGGTGATCCACGCCCCCACGTTCGGTCGGAACGTGGAGAAGCGCGCCGTCGACCTGATGCCCCCGTACGGCTACGGACGGGTGCGCTGAGTCGTACCCGCAGACGGCGAACGGCCGGCGTCCCCCTATCGGACGCCGGCCGTTCGCCGTCATTCTTACCAGCTCAGGCGGCCTGTAGGCCCTCCGCGCGAGCCAGCTCGCGCAGGCGCCCGAGCGCCTGGATCTCCAACTGCCGGATCCGCTCCCGGGAGAGCGAGAACCGCGAGGCCACCTCGGTGAGCGAGTGCTCCCGACCGTCCTCCAGCCCGTAGCGGGCCCGCATGATCCCGGCCGAACGGTCGTCGAGGTGGTTGAGCAACCCCTCGATCCGCTGCCGCTCCAGCCCGGTGAGCACGATCTCCTCCGGCGACGGCGCGTCGCTGTCGGCGACCAGGTCACCCAGGTTGGTGTCGCCGTCGTCGCCGACCGGCGTGTCCAGCGACACGGTGTCCTGCGACCAACGGACCAGCTCGTTGACCCGCTCGACGGTCACGCCGAGCGCCGCGGCGATCTGCTCCGGCTCCGGGTCGCCGCCCAGCTCGCGGGTGAGCTGGCGAGCCACGTTGCGCATCCGGTTGACGTCCTCCACCAGGTGCACCGGCAGCCGCACGGTGCGCTCCTGCTGGGCGATGGCCCGGCTGATCGCCTGGCGGATCCACCAGGTCGCGTAGGTGGAGAACTTGTAGCCGCGCTCGTAGTCGAACTTCTCGACCGCCCGGACCAGACCGGTGTTGCCCTCCTGGATCAGGTCCAGCATGGGCATCCCGGAGCGAACGTAACGGCGGGCGATCGACACGACGAGCCGGAGGTTGGCCCGGATGAACAGGTCCTTGGCCCGCTCGCCCTCGGCGACCAACCGGCCCAGGTCGTCCCGGGTGGCACCGTCGGGAATCCGGTCCTCACCGAGCAGGTGCTCGGCATAGAGGCCGGCCTCGATCGCCTTGGAGAGATCGACCTCCTTGGCGGCGTCCAGCAGTGGCGTCCGGGAGATCTCGTGCAGGTAGACTCCGACCAGGTCGCGCTCCTCGGCGACCTCGTCGGTGCGCATTCCGATGTTCTTGTCCACGTTGCCCACGGTCCCCTCGCTCGCGCCGGTTGCCCGGTTCCTTGCCATCCCCACGCCCATCGGCCCTCCCCGCAACTTCCGCTGTGCCCACCGGAGCCGGCATCTACACAACAGATGAGACGTGTCAGGGATTCCATGTCGTGGGTCGAAAGTGTCACGAATGCCTGATAATCCGCTGAGAGCACGGTCTACGTTTGCTGTCAGCACCCTGCCTGACTGGGGTCGGCAGGCACCTCGTGAGGTCGACGGATCGACGGATCGCCGTCCGTCCCGGTCCATGGCAACACTGCCCGGCCGACCGACACAGCGACCCGGGTCACCACCGTGCTGCGATCCTGGTCACTGCCTGATACGCGTACGCGGACCAGTCGGTTCATCCACGCCGGTGGTATTACCCCACGGCCAGTTGAACAATCCGTGCCCCGGTTCTATGCCCCGCCCGTACGGCGCCCGTGACGCCTGTCGGATTCAGGACGCGAGGAGCGCGAGCGCGCCGCGTACCTGGTCGGCGGAGCGGGCCAGGGCCGCCCGCGCGGTGGTCACCTCCACCCCGGAGACGAGGCTGACCAGGGCGGTCTTCAGATCGCCGTCCGCTTCGTCGAGGGCCTGACGGGCCCGGTCCTCGCCACAACCGGTCGCCTCGACAAGGATCGAGAGCATCCGTCCCCGGAGCTTCGCGTTGGTCGCCACCATGTCGATCATCAGGTTCGAGTAGACCCGGCCCAGGCGCACCATGACCGCGGTGGAGAAGCTGTTCAGCACGATCTTCTGGGCCGTGCCCGCCTTCATCCGGGTCGACCCGGCGACCACCTCCGGCCCGGTGTCCAGGCCGATGAAGACGTCCACGGACCGGGCGGCCGGAGCGTCCGGGTTCGCGCAGAGCAGCACCGTCGAGGCGCCCTCGGCCCGGGACGCGGCGAGCGCCCCGAGGACGTACGGGGTGCGACCGCTGGCGGTGAGGCCGACCACCACGTCACCGCGACGTACGCAGTCGGTCGCCTCGGTCACCCCTCGGCTGTCGTCGTCCTCGGCGTCCTCCACCGCCCGCCACACGGCGTCCGGACCACCGGCGAGGTGGGCGCAGAACCAGTGGCGGGGCGAGTTGAAGGTGGGGGCCAGCTCGGCGGCGTCCAGCACGCCCAGCCGCCCCGAGGTGCCGGCCCCGAAGTAGTGCACCCGGCCGCCGCTCCGCAGCGCCGTGACGGCGAGGTCGACACTCTCGGCGATCCGGTCGCCGACGGCGGCTACCGCGGCCGGTACCCGCCGGTCGGCCTCGTTGATCACGGCGAGCACGTCCCGGGTGGACATCAGGTCCAGGTCGACGCTGATCGGGTTGCGCCGCTCGGTCGGCGCACCGACCCGGACCGTCGGGCGGACGGCGGCCGGGGCCGCGTCGGGCTCCACCGCACCGGCGGTCATGCCCGCCTCCGCGCGGACCCGACCCGGTGGGACCGGACCGCCTCGGCGGTCGCCTCCAGCGCCTTGCGGGCCCGGGGGCGGTTACGCGCGGCGACCCCGACGAAGAGACAGTCGACCACGGTGAGCTGGGCGAGCCGGCTCGCGGTGGCGCCGGAACGGTAGGTCGTCTCCCGGGCCGCGGTGGTCAGGACGTGATCGGCGACCTCGGTGACCGGCGAGCGGGGGAAGTTGGTCAGCACCACCGTGGTGGCGCCCCGGGCCCGCGCCTGCTCCAGCACCTCCACCACGTCGGAGGTGGTGCCGGTGTGCGAGATGCCGACCGCCACGTCACCCCGGCCGAGCAGGGCCGCCGAGGTCAGCGCGGTGTGCACGTCCGGAAAGTAGAACGCGGTGCGGCCGATGCGGTGCAGCTTCTGCTGGAAGTCCGAGGCCACGAACCCGCTCGCCCCGGCACCGTAGATGTCGATCCGGCCGGCGCCGACGATGGCGTCCACCACCCGCTCGCAGACCGCCGGGTCGAGCTGCTCGGCGGTCTCCTCCACGGCGCGGGCGTCGTTGAACGCGATGGTCGCGATGATCTGGGCGAAGTCGGCCCCGGGCGGGATGTCGCCGCCCACCACCCGCGCGTCCGGGGGCTCGATCCGCCGGGCCGCCTCGGCGGCGAGCCGGATCCGCAGTTGCGGGTAGCCCTCCATGCCGACCGACCGGCAGAACCGGATGACGGTGGCCTCCGATGTCTCGGCGGCGGTGGCGAGGTCGGTGATGGTCCGCCGGGCCGCGTCGGCGGGGTCGGCGACCACCAGTCGGGCGACCCGTTGCTCGGCCGGTGACAGCGACGGGAGCAGACCGCTGATGTGGACGATCAGTCCACCCGGCTCCTGGCTCGCGGAAATCTTCGGACTCTTCCCCACGGATGAAACTTACTTTCACAAGCCGGGAGCGTCAACCACGCCGCGCCCACCCGACGGACGACACCGCCCGGGCGCACACCCACAGCCTGCCACCCGTCCGACCGGGCCCGCCTCCCCCGGCGGGCCGGGTCCCACCGGTCGGCCGGGGCCGCTCGGGGGCCGACCGGACGGCGGCGCTAGCGTGGGGCCATGACGCGACGCAGTGTGCTGGTCACCGGGGGCACGGGCGGGCTGGGCAGGGCGGTGACCGCCGTGTTCGTCGAGGCGGGCTGGCGGGTGGTGGCGCCGCAACGCGCGCAGCCGTCGCCGGAGACCGAACCCGACGGCGACGCACCGGTACGGCCGGTCGCGGACCTCACCGACCCACAGGACGTCGCCCGCGCGGTCGAGGTGGCCGCCGGTGACCCCGAGGCGCCGCTACGCGCCCTGGTCAACCTGGTCGGCGGGTACGCCAGTGGGGGCCTGGTGCACGAGACGCCGGTCGAGGAGTTCGAGCGGATGCTCACTCTCAACCTCCGCCCGACCCACCTGGTCACCCGGGCGGCCCTGCCGCACCTGGTCGCGGCCGGCGGCGGCGCGGTGGTCTGCGTGGCGGCCCGGGCTGCCCTCGCGCCGTTCCCGGGCGTGTCCGGCTACGCGACCGCGAAGGCCGCCGTGCTCGGCTTCGCCTCGGCCGTCGCGGTGGAGTACCGGGCCTCGGGCGTGCGGTGCAACACGGTGCTGCCCAGTGTCATCGACACGCCCACCAACCGGAGGGCGATGCCCGACGCCGACCACGCCCGCTGGGTGGACCCGGCCGAGATCGCCTCGGTGATCCGCTTCCTGGCCTCCGACGAGTCCGCGCCGACCAGCGGCGCCGCCGTACCGGTCTACGGCCGGGCCTGAACCGTCGGCGGTCGGATCGACCACGGGCGGACCTGGACAGAGGCCGACCCGGCCGCCCACGGCAGGGCCTGGATCGGCACCAGCGCGGTCACCGGCCCGGGCAGCCACGGCCGGTACCGCTGCGGACCCGGCTCGTCCGGCTCGTCGTCGGCCGGGAGCCACGCGGCGAGATGGTCGCGGATGTCCCGGGCCACCTGGTCCGCCGGTCGGTCCCCGTCGACCGGCACGAAGCTCGGTGACTCCGGCAGCGTGCGGTACGCCAGGTCCGCGGCGGTCAGGTAGGGCAGGCTCTCCTCGTCCGTGCCGCGCCGCTCGATCCGCCGATACGCCTCGTCCGGCGGCACCGTCAGCAGGAACGTCACCTGCGGCTGCGGGAAGACCCGGTACGCGACTCGGACCAGCCGTTCCCAGCGCCGACCATCGTGTGCCCGGAGGCTGGCGTACTGGCAGGCGGCGTAGCGGTCCATCACCGCCACCCGGCCGCTGACCAGGCTGCCGAGCAGGGCCATGGCGATGGCGAGCCAACGCAGCACGGACTCCAGCAGTAGCATCCCGTCGCGCCCGAGCAGCCCCTGCGCGTCCGGCCGGCCGAGCCGGTGCGCGGCCCGCCCCAGCCAGCGACGTCCACCGGCGTTGCGGTGGTAGGTGGCCGGGTGGCCGGCGGCGGTGAGCGCCTCGGCGAGCCGGTGTGCCTGAGTGGTCTTGCCCGAACCATCCACGCCGATCAGGGCCACGGTGCGCAGTCGGGCCGTGCCGCACCGGGTACCCGTCGATCTGGCCACTCTCGACAGGATATCCGACCCCCGCACGGCCACCGGGTGGTTCATCCCGCTATCCGCCTGATCGACCCCTTCCGCGCACCACGCAGGTGTGGGCGACCGGATTGCCGGGTACCGATCCGGCATCCCACTGGTAGCACCCGAACGATCTCGACGGGAGAGGCGACATGGCCGAGCGCGACGACGAGACTCTCCTGCACACACTGAAGAAGGTCGCCGCCGTGCTCAAGCAGTCGGACATCCCGTTCGCGCTCGGCGGCAGCTTCGCCGTGTACGCGCACGGCGGCCACTCCAGCGAGCACGACGTCGACTTCCTGATCCGTGAGCCGGACGTCGAAGCCGCCCTGGAGGCGCTGGTGGCGGCCGGCTTCACCGCCGAGCGGCCGCCGGAGGACTGGCTGGTCAAGGTCTACGACGGCGGACGGATGGTGGACCTGATCCACCGCCCGATCGAGACGCCGGTGACCGAGGAGACCTTCGCCGACACGGTCGTGCGACCGGTCGACGCGATCCACATGCCGGTGCTCTCCGCCACCCAGTTGATGGTGCACAAACTGCTCAGTTTCTCCCAGCACTACTGCGACTTCGCGCGAGGGCTGCCGCTGGCCCGGTCGTTGCGGGAGCAGATCGACTGGGAACGGGTACGCAAGGAGACGCAGCACTCGCCGTACGCGGAGGCGTTCCTGGTGCTGCTGGACAGGCTGGACGTCGTGCCCGACGGCGGCACGGCCGACGGGAGGGGAACACCGTGACCACGTACCGCGACCCCGGTGCCGGGCCGCCGGACGAGTACGTCGAGGCGGAGATCCACCGGCTGCTCGCCGAGGATCCGGCCGTCGCCGAGCAGGGCATCTCCGTGGTCCGCACGGAACGCGGTCTGGTGCTCATGGGCGAGGTGGAGAGCGCCCACCGGCGGGAGGAGATCCTGCGCCGGGTGGCCGAGCGCTTCCCCGAGGAGCCGGTCACCAGCGACATCGGGGTGATCCGCACGCAGGCGCCCACAGAGATCGAGCAGCTGCCCTGAGGAGGCGCGATGGCTATCCGGATCGCCGCGGTGGGCGACGTACACGTGGACGAGGACGTGGTCGGCCGTTTCCGGCCGGCCCTGGAGGAACTGCCGGACAAAGCCGACGTGCTGCTGCTCGCCGGTGACCTGACCCGGCACGGCACCGAGGCGGAGGCCCGGTGCGTGGCGCGGGAGTTCGGCGGACTGGGCGTACCGGTGATCGCCGTGCTCGGCAACCACGACCACCAGTGCGACCAGGTGCCGCAGGTGGTCGGCGCGTTGCAGGAGGCGGGAATCATCGTGTTGGAGGGCGACGGCGTGGTGCTCGACTGCGCCGGCGGCCGGCTCGGCGTCGCCGGGGTCAAGGGCTTCGGCGGCGGGTTCGCCGGCCGGTGCGCCAGTGACTTCGGTGAGCCGGAGATGAAGGCGTTCGTCCGCACCACGACCGAGAGCGCGGACCGGCTGGCTGCCGCGCTGCGCTCGCTGGACTGCGACACACTGGTGGCGCTGACCCACTACTCGCCGGTGCCGGACACCCTGGCCGGGGAGCCACTGGAGATCTATCCGTTCCTGGGCTGCTACCAGCTCGGGCAGGCCGTCGACTCGGCGCCCACCGCGCTGGCCCTGCACGGGCACGCGCACCACGGCTCCGAGCGCGGCACCACGCCCGGCGGGGTACGCGTACGCAACGTCGCGCACCCGGTGATCAAGCAGGCGTACAGCGTCTTCCATTTGGGCGAGAACCTTGATCAGCCGCAGGTTTCCGGCGTCGGAGTGGGGGGTATTCAGCAAACATGGAGCTGATTCTCTGGATTCTCGCAGTCGTACTGGTGGTCTCCGGCATCCTCGCGCTGTTCCGCCGGCAGATCCTGTGGGGCGTCGTCCTCATCGTCGTTGGCCTGCTGGTAGGCCCGGGTGGTGTGAGCATCTTCAGTTGACGTGGCGGCGCAAAGCGTCGCCTGTCCCGGACCCGCCGGGGTCGTCGTGACCGGAACTCCGTCCTCCCGACAGGAGCCACCGGCCACGGCGACCCCGGCGTACTTGTGTCCCGGCGTGTGTGTGTCCCGGCAGCGTCGCGCGCCGCCCCGTCGGCAGGTCTCTCCTGGTCCAGGCCGCATCGCGCACCGCTCCGCTGGCAGGTCCTTCCGGTCTGGGCCGCGTCGCACGCCACTCTGCGGGCAGGTCCTTCCGGTCCGGTCCGCGCAGAAGCCCCGCTCGGCCGGCAGGTCTCGTCGACCCACGGAGAAGCCCGCCCGGCAGGTTTGCCGGCCCGACCCACGGAGAAGCTGTGAGCATGCGGACGAGTGCGAACGACACCTGGCGAGGCGGTGCCCGGCAGTGGTGGGCGTTGGCCGGCTTCGCGGCGGCGGTGATAGCGGCGGCCGTCATCGGCAACCTCGCCGCCGTCGGCGCGGCGGACGAGTACCGCAGTATCGAGCAACCCTCCTGGGCGCCCCCGTCCTGGCTGTTCGGCCCGGTCTGGACGGTGCTCTATGTGACCATCGCGCTGGCCGGCTGGCTGGTCTGGCGTCGGGTGGGCTTCGGCCCGGCCGTACTCGCCTGGGCGGTGCAGCTCGTGCTCAACGCCGCCTGGACTCCGCTGTTCTTCGGCGCCGGGCAGTACGGCCTGGCCTTTGCCGAGATCGTGCTGTTGTGGTTGGCGATCGGCGTGACCGTCCTGCTGTTCCGACGGGTCAGCACCGCCGCAGCCGTCCTGCTGCTGCCCTACTGGGCCTGGGTGACCTTCGCCGCAGCGCTGAACTACTCGATCTGGCAACTGAACGGCTGACCCGTCCCGACTCCGATCTCAGATCAGAGCCGGTGCCGCACCCCTCGCGACTCATCATGATCCGCGCAACTTCACGGATACTGCTGCCTCAGCCCCCCTCGGAGACAGCAGTATCCGTGAAGTTGCGCGGATCTTGCCCCGTCCACACGCAAGCCCACCGCCCACACGCCGCCGCCCGCGTTGATCAAGAAGTTTTGGTCACGGAGCGGCAGGTCTGAGGGCGCAAACCCCTTGGTCAACTCCGGCCAGACCGGCCTGTCGGGGGTGCGCAGCCCGTCGGGAGTGTGCAGCCTGTGCGGGGTGCAGCGGCCGTCGGGCTGGTGGAAGTGCGACACCTCGCGTAGGGGCGGTCCGCCGCCCTTGACGGTCGGGGCGGCGGATCGACAGAGGTCATCGGGCGCGGTGGGAGCGCGCCCACGCAGGGGCGGCAGGTTTCCGGATTGTTACTCGGTCGTGTCCCGCCCAGGGGTGGACCGCGCGAGATGCAAGCGCTTACATGTGAAAACGCCCATCGGACCGGCGCCAGGTCACCGGAGACCATTCCCGGCCAGCGCCGGCTAGGAAGGAGGACGGCATGGCAGTCTTTGCCAGGCCACGCCAGGCCCTCGTGATCGCCGGCGCGCTCGGGCTGGCGCTCGGTGCCACCGCCTGCGGTACCGGTAGCAGCAGCAGTAGCGGCAACAACACCAACGCCGATTCCGCCGAGTGTGCCCCGTACGAGAAGTACCAGGGCCACGACGGCAAGAAGGTGACGATCTACTCGTCGATCCGGGACATCGAGGCCGACCGGCTGGACGAGTCGTGGAAGCAGTTCGAAGAGTGCACCGGCATCGACATCAACCACGAGGGCAGTGGTGAGTTCGAGGCGCAGCTGCCCGTACGCGTCGACGGCGGCAACGCCCCCGACCTGGCGTTCATCCCCCAGCCCGGTCTGATCCAGCGGTTCGCCGAGCGCGACCAGATCAAGGCCGCCGGCGCCGAGACCAAGGCCATGGCCGAGGAGAACTACCCGGCCGACTGGCTGACCTACAGCACGGTCAACGGCACCTTCTACGGCGCGCCGCTCGGCTCGAACGTGAAGTCCTTCGTCTGGTACTCGCCCAAGATGTTCCAGGAGAAGGGCTGGGCCGTCCCGAACACCTGGGACGAGATGATCAAGCTCAGTGACACGATCGCGGACAGCGGCACCAAGCCGTGGTGCGCCGGGATCGAGTCCGGCGAGGCCACCGGCTGGCCGGCCACCGACTGGATCGAAGACCTGATGCTGCGTACGCAGACCCCCGAGGTCTACGACCAGTGGACCAAGCACGAGATCCCGTTCAACGACCCCCGGGTCGCCGAGGCGCTCGACCGCGCCGGCACCATCCTGAAGAACGAGAAGTACGTCAACGGCGGCTTCGGCGGGGTGCGCAGCATCGCGACCACCTCGTTCCAGGAGGCCGGCGTGCCGATCACGGCCGGCAAGTGCGCGCTGCACCGGCAGGCCTCGTTCTACGCCAACCAGTGGCCGCAGGGCACCCGGGTGGCCGAGGACGGCGACGTGTTCGCGTTCTACTTCCCGGCCATCGACCCGGCCAAGGGCAAGCCGGTCCTGGGCGGCGGCGAGTTCGTGACGGCGTTCAGCGACCGTCCCGAGGTGCAGGCGGTGCAGACGTACCTCGCCTCCGGTGAGCACGCCAACAGCCGCGCGAAGATCGGCGACTGGGTGTCGGCGAACAACAAGCTCGACCTGGCCAACGTCGCGAACCCGATCGACAAGCTGTCCGCGGAACTCCTCCAGGACGACAGCTCGGTCTTCCGCTTCGACGGGTCCGACCTGATGCCGGCGGCCGTCGGCAACGGCACCTTCTGGAAGGGCATGGTCGAGTGGATCAACGGGCGGGACACCGCCACGGTCCTCCAGGGCATCGAGAGCAGCTGGCCGAACTGAGTCCAGTGGTGGGCCGGTCCGCGCACGCGGGCCGGCCCACCGGCTCTGTCGCCACCTCCGGGAGGGTTGATGAACTTCGACTTCGCCGCCCAGGCGCCGAAACTGATGATGTTGCTGTGGGGGCTGGTCGCCTTCGCAGTGGTGGTCGGCGGCCTGCTCGTCCTGCTCGACGCGGTGCCGGCGTTCTTCGCCCGGCGTCGCGAGGCGCAACTCGTCGCCGCCTCCGCCGGCAGCGCGCCGATGCCCCGGCGGACCAAGCCCCGGGAGGGGCTGTTCGCACTCTTCTTCCTGCTGCCGACCGTACTGCTGCTGATGATCGGCCTGGTCGTCCCGGCGATCCGCACCACGCTCCTGTCCTTCATGGACGGCGGCAGTCAGAACTGGGTCGGGCTGGACAACTACCGCTGGATGTTCGCCGAGGACGCGATCGTCCGGGTACTGATCAACACGCTGGTCTGGGTGACCCTGGTCCCGCTGGTCGCCACCTCGATGGGCCTGCTCTACGCCGTGCTGGTCGACAAGGCCCGGTTGGAGTCGCTGGCGAAGTCGCTGATCTTCATGCCGATGGCGATCTCGTTCGTGGGCGCCGCCATCATCTGGCGGTTCGTCTACGCCTACCGGGGTGAGGACCAGGAACAGATCGGTCTGCTCAACCAGATCGTGGTCAGCCTCGGTGGCGAGCCCCGACAGTGGCTGCTCGACTCGCCACTGAACACGCTGCTGCTCATCGTGATCATGGTCTGGATCCAGGCCGGATTCGCCATGGTGGTGCTCTCCGCGGCGATCAAGTCCATCCCGGCAGACATCGTGGAGGCGGCCCGCCTCGACGGGGTCACTCCCTGGCAGATGTTCCGGCAGATCACCGTGCCCAGCATTCGGCCGGCCATGATCGTCGTCGTGGTCACCATCTCGATCGCCACGCTGAAGGTCTTCGACATCGTCCGCACCACGACCAACGGCAACTACGACACCAGCGTGATCGCGAACGAGATGTACAACCAGGCGTTCCGGTACGGCCAGAACGGTCAGGGGTCCGCCCTGGCGGTCTTCCTCTTCGTCCTGGTGCTGCCGATCGTGATCTTCCAGATCCGGAACCTGCGTCAGCAGCGACGGGAGGGCTGAGATGACCACCACCACTCCCCCGGTCGCCGCCGGCGCCCAGGACACCAGCGGTACGTCGACACGGGCGTCCCGGGTACGCAAGCGGTTGAACAGCCGTACCGCGACGATCGTCGCGATCGTCATCGCGGTCGTCTGGACCATCCCGACGTTCGGCCTGTTCGTCTCCTCGTTCCGGCCGGAGCCCCAGCTCAAGACCACCGGCTGGTGGACGTTCTTCCGGGACCCGCAGTTCACCCTGCAGAACTACCAGGACGTGCTGTTCGGGCAGGCGTCCGGCTCGGGACAGCTCGCCAACTACTTCGTCAACTCGCTGGTCATCACCCTGCCGTCGGTGCTGTTCCCGCTCGCGTTCGCCGCTCTGGCCGCGTACGCGCTGGCGTGGATCAACTTTCGCGGCCGGGACTGGGTCTACATCGGCATCTTCGCGCTCCAGATCGTGCCGTTGCAGATGGCGCTGGTGCCGCTGCTGAGCTTCTTCTCGCGGGGAGTCAGCATCGGCGGCGTCACCCTGATGCCCGCCTGGAACCTCGACGGCGCGCAGAACTTCGCCCAGGTGTGGTTCGCGCACACCTGCTTCGCGTTGCCGTTCGCCGTGTTCCTGCTGCACAACTTCATCTCGCAGCTGCCGAAGGACCTGATGGAGGCGGCCCGGGTCGACGGGGCCACCCACCCCAGGATCTTCCGCACCATCGTGCTGCCGCTGGTCGCTCCCGCCCTGGCCGCGTTCGGCATCTTCCAGTTCCTCTGGGTCTGGAACGATCTGCTGGTCGCGCTCATCTTCGCCGGTGGCAGCGACGTCACCGCGCCGCTCACCGTCCGGCTGGCCGAACTGGCCGGCACCCGGGGCAACGAGTGGCAACGGCTGACCGCCGGGGCGTTCGTCTCGATCGTCGTACCGCTGATCGTGTTCCTGTCGTTGCAGCGCTACTTCGTTCGAGGGCTGCTCGCCGGCAGCGTCAAGGGCTGATACCCGGGTGGTGCCGCCGCCGACGGTGACGGCGGCACCACCCGGGACGTGAGCGGGGTAAGCGTGACCAGGATCGACGACGTCGCCCGGCTGGCCGGAGTCTCCACGGCCACCGTCTCCCGGGCGCTACGCGGACTGCCGACCGTGTCGGCCGCCACCCGCCACCGGGTGCTGGCCGCCGCCGAGCAGTTGCAGTACGCCGTGTCGCCGAGCGCATCCCGGCTGGCCGGCGGTCGTACCGGCACGGTGGCGGTGGTCGTCCCCCGGATCACCCGGTGGTTCTTCGGCGTCGTCGTCGAAGCGGTCGAGGACTTCCTGCACCAGGCCGGCTACGACCTGCTGCTGCACAACCTCGGCGGCCGGGAGCAGAACCGCCAGCGCCTGCTGCACCCCGCCAACCTGCACAAGCGGGTGGACGCGGTGATGCTGGTCGCCACCCCGCTGCGGGCACCCGAACTGACCGCCCTGGCCGCGCTCGACCTGCCGGGGGTGACCGTCAGCTCCGGCACCGACGTGCCGGGTTGGCCCTGCGTACGCATCGACGACGTGGTCGCCGCGCGGACCGCCACCCGGCATCTGCTGGACCTCGGCCACCGACGCATCGCCCACATCTCCGGCGACCCCGACGACGAACTCGCCTTCACCGCGCACCTGGACCGACGCCGGGGCTACCAGGAGGCGCTGCGCGCCGCCGGGTTGTCTCCCGACCCGAGCCTCGACGTGGAGTCCCGGTTCGACATCGCCGGTGGCACCCGGGCCACCGAGGAACTGCTGCGCCGGGGTGATCCGCCCACGGCGATCTTCGCCGCCTGCGACGAGATGGCGATGGGCGCGCTGACCGCGCTGCGCGACGCCGGCCTGCGGGTACCCCAGGACGTCAGCGTGATCGGCATCGACGACCACGCGCTCGCCGGTGTGCTCGGGCTGAGCACCATCGCCCAGCCCGCCGCCGAGCAGGGCCGGTTGGCCGCGAAGCTGCTGCTCGACCCGCTCGCCGGGCCGCCCCCGCAATCCGGGCCGCACCGTGCGACGTCGCCGGTGATCCTGAACACTCGGTTGGTCGTGCGTGAATCGACCGCGCCGGCGCGGGCACACTGACCCGATCACCTCGTCGTCCGGCGACCCGCCGGGCCGGCTCGACCACGGGAGTCCGTCCTGAACGACAACGCGACGCAGCAGACCGCGCCCTCCGCCCCGATCACCGGCTGGTGGACCGAGGCGGTGATCTATCAGATCTACCCGCGCTCGTTCGCCGACTCCAACGGCGACGGCATCGGCGACCTGCCGGGGATCACCGCCCGCCTGGACCACCTGACCGAGCTGGGGGTCGACGCGGTCTGGCTCTCCCCGTTCTATCCGTCGCCGCAGGCCGACGCCGGCTACGACGTGGCCGACTACCGGGACGTGGAGCCGCTGTTCGGCACGCTCGCCGACGCCGACGAGCTGATCGCGCAGGCCCGCGCCCGGGGGCTGCGGGTGATCGTCGACCTGGTCCCCAACCACACCTCGTCGGCACACCAGTGGTTCCAGGCCGCCCTGGCCGCCGCGCCGGGCAGCCCCGAGCGGCAGCGGTACGTCTTCCGTGACGGCCGGGGCCCGGACGGCGTCGAGCCGCCCAACGACTGGCAGAGCGTCTTCGGCGGACCGGCCTGGACCCGGGTCCCCGACGGGCAGTGGTACCTGCACCTGTTCGACACCGCCCAGCCCGACCTGAACTGGGACGCCCCGGAGGTACGCGCCGAGTTCCTGGACGTGCTGCGGTTCTGGCTGGACCGGGGCGTGGACGGCTTCCGGGTCGACGTGGCGCACGGGCTGGTCAAGCAGGCCGACCTGGCCGACTGGCGGGAGCCGCAGGAGATCCTCTCCGGACAGGAGGCCGACAAGCCCCGCCCGCCGATGTGGGACCAGGACGGCGTACACGAGATCTACCGCGACTGGCGGCGGCTGCTGGACGGCTACCCCGGGGAACGTGTCCTGGTCGCCGAGGCGTGGGTGGAGCCGGCCGAGCGGCTGGCCCGGTACGTCCGCCCCGACGAGATGCACCAGGCGTTCAACTTCGAGTACCTGGTCGCCTCCTGGACCGCCCCGGCCCAGTACGCGGTGATCACCCGGTCGCTGGAGGCCACCGATGCGGTCGGCGCGCCCAGCACCTGGGTGCTCTCCAACCACGACGTGGTCCGGCACGCCTCCCGGCTCGGGCTGCCGGTGGGCACCGTCCGACCCAACGGCATCGGCGTCGGCGACGAGCAGCCGGACGCGGCGCTCGGGCTGCGCCGGGCCCGGGCGGCCACCCTGCTGATGCTCGCCCTGCCCGGTTCGGCCTACCTCTACCAGGGCGAGGAGTTGGGGCTGCCGGAGCACACCAGCCTGCCCGACGAGGCCCGGCAGGACCCGACCTGGGAACGCAGCGGACACACCCAGCGGGGCCGCGACGGATGCCGGGTGCCGATCCCGTGGGAGGCCGACGCCCCGTCGTACGGCTTCGGGCCCACCGACGCGAGTTGGCTGCCGCAGCCGCCGGTCTGGGCCGAGTACGCCCGGGACCGCCAGCGCGACGTGCCCGGCTCGACGTACGAGATGTACCGGACGGCGTTGCGGCTGCGGCGTACCCACGGGTTGGGTCGAGGCACCCTGGAGTGGCTCGCCTCCGACGACGACGTGCTGACCTTCCGCAACGGCGACCTGGTCGTGTCGACCAACTTCGGCCCGGAGTCGATTCCACTGCCCGACGGCACACTGGTGCACAGCAGCGCTCCGCTGAACGAGGACGGTTCCCTCCCCACCGACGCAACCGTCTGGCTCCACTCCCCCTGATCGAGCGGTGGGGGTGGGTGTTGTAAGGAAGGGCACCTTATTAACGCCTCAGGTAGAGGAAGGGCCCCTTGTTAACACCGCCCGTCCCGGACTGCGGCAAGTCGAGCACCGCCGTCCGGGGCTGTCCCGTGCGGCCCGCCGGCCGGCGGTCGTTTTGTTAACAGGGGGCCCTTGCTATGCACGAGGCGTTAACAAGGGGCCCTTCCTTACATCTGTCACAGCTTTTCGGCGCGAGAGTGCAGCAGGTCGCGGACGTCGGCGATGTCCTTGGGGGACGTCCGGGCGGCCAGCCAGTACATGATCCCGGTGGGGATGAAGAAGAGCTGGAACGCTGCCAGCCCGACGGCGTAGTTCAGCGGCGGCGGGAAGGCCCCCCGCAGGGCGTGGAAGACCACGCCGACCAGCCCGTTGCCGGCCGCCCGGCCCACCCCGTTGACCAGGTTGCCGAGGCTGTAGACGGTGCCCCGATGCTCGGGCGGGTTGGCGTCGGCGATCAAGGCGAACCAGTTCGGTGAGTTCGCCGAGGTCAACGCCAACGCCAGCAGCGCGGTGAGCAGGCTCAGCCCGACCGTCGGCTCGGTGAACACGCTGCCCACCACGGCCGCCACCACCGCGCCGGTGCCGGCGCCGTCGGGCACGTCGATGCGGATCGGCACGAAGAACAGCACCAGGTAGAGCGGGACCGCCGCGAGGATGCCGACCGCGGCGACCAGGGCCCGGCCGGAGGGTGTACGCCGTTGCAGCGCATCGCCGATCAGACCGCCGACGATGGAGAATACGCCGCCGAGCTGGAACAGGGTGGCGAAGACGCTGCCCACCACGATCGCCGTCGCCGGTGAGTACCCCTGGTCCCGGGCCCGCTCGGTGAAGAGCACCGGCAGCCAGACCAGCGAGCCGAACGCGGCCTGTGCGGTGAGGCCCTGCAGGACGAGCCACCGGTTGGTCCGCCGGCCCAGGATGACCGGCAGGTCGGAGCGGCTGATCCGGTGCTCGTACTCGGCGCCGGCGGCCAGCGCGGCGGCCAGTTCCGGTTCGCTCTGCCCGCGCCGGATGTCGTACGTGAACAGGTACGCCCCAGTGGCGGCCAGGCCGACGACGGTGAGCAGTAGGAACGGGCGGCGCCAGTCGGTCGCGCCGAGCAGCCCGCCGACCAGCGTGCCGGCCAGCGTGCCGATGCCCTGGGAGAGTCCCCAGAAGCTCATCACCAGGCCCCGGCGGCGGGGCGAGATCAGGTCGGTGACGACCGAGAAGCCGACCGACCCGACCGCGCCGAGCCCGATCGCCGCCAGCAACTGCGCGGCCAGGAACGTCGGGTAGTCGCCGGCCAGGCCGCTGCCGCCGGTGCCGACCGCCCAGATCAGCGTGCCGATCATGAGCAGCGGCTTGCGGTTGGTGCGGTCTCCGAAGTACGCCCAGCCGACCGCAGCCACGGCGCTGACCAGGAAACTGATCGCGGTGACCAGGCCGAGCAGGCGCTGCGGCACCGCGAAGGAGTCGGCGATCGCGCCGTAGAGCGGCGGCACCAAACCGATCGCCACGTTGTCCAGCGAGGCGAGCAGCACGAAGACCACGACGCTGTAGATCCGGTGCGTGGCGCTCCCGCCCCACACCCGCGCGGATCGGCCCGTGCGCAAGGTCATGCCGGCAGCCAACCAGGACCGGATAACGGCCCGGTCACCGGGTCCACCCACCCCGACCGGCGACAACGGACAGGTCCCACCCGGCGCCACCGATCCGCGCACCCCGACGACCTTGGCCCCGACGACCCCACAAGGCCGACGAGGCCGACGAGGCCGACGAGGCCGACGAGGCCGACGAGGCCGACGAGGCCGACGAGGCCGACGAGGCCGACGAGGCCGACGAGGCCGACGAGGGCCGACGAGGGACGACGAGGGACGACGAGGGACGACGAGGGACGACGAGGGACGACGAGGGCCGACGAGGGACGACGAGGGCCGACGAGGGACGACGAGGGCCGACGAGGGACGACGAGGGCCGACGAGGGACGACGAGGGCCGACGGCCCGTCACGCCGCGACGAGGTGACGAGGCCGAACACCCCACAAGGCCCGACGACCCACAAGGCCCGACGACCTGATCTGGCCCGATGATCGTTCGGGCCGCGCGGCCAAGATCACGCTCGATCCTGGATCGAGTGGTCTCGTCGCGTCGCAATGACCACTCGATCCAGGATCGAGCACGACCTTGAGGTCAGCGAGCGAGTGGGCCGGCGGGAAGCCGATGCGATGCCCGAAAGTGCGACACGGCCGACGACCCGACGCGGCCCGACGCGGCCCGACACGACCCGGCGCGGCCCGACGACCCGAACATGACCCGGCACGACCCGACGTGGCCGACGGCCTGAGACGACACGGCCCGACGACCCGAATATGACCTGGCACGACCCGACGCGGCCCGACACGACCCGACACGGCCGACGGCCTGGCACCGCCCGACGCGGCCGATGCCCCGTCACGGCGCGACGGGACCGACCCAGCCGAGGAACCGACCAGGCCGAGGGACCGAGGAGACCGAGGAACCGACCATGCCGACGAGACCAAGAGGCCGACCAGGCCGACCAGGCCGAGGGACCGCGGGCACATGTGGGTGTCGGGCGTGGGACGGGCCGGGGCGGTGTCGCGCCCCGGCCCGGCCCGCGTGCGCTATCCGGTCGTCGAGCGGTCCAGGTGACGTTCCCGGGCCTCGGCGTAACGCTCCCGGATGGCCGGTACCGGCTCGGCGGCGTACTCCTCGGTGCCGGACGGCGACCACGACGGTGGTTCCGCGCCGCCGAGGGCCAGCCAGGCGGCCTGGCGGGCGGCGCCGTCGGCGACGTACTCGCCGGGTGGCGGGACGACCACCGGGCTGCCGAAGACCTGGGCGGCGATCCGGCGGACGGCGGCGGAGCGGGCCCCGCCACCGACCAGGATCACCCGGCGGACGGTCGCCCCCTGGGCGGCCAGCGCGTCCAGGCCGTCGGCGAGGGCGCAGAGCATGCCCTCGACCGCCGCCCGGGCCAGGTGGGCCGGGGTCGAGGTGCCCAGGGTCAGCCCGTGCACCGCCCCGGTGGCCAGCGGTCGGTTCGGCGTCCGCTCACCCTCCAGGTACGGCACCAGGACCAGCCCGTCCGCGCCGGGCGGCGCGGCCAGCGCCAGCTCGGCCAACTCGTCCAGCCCGACCCGCAGCATCCCGGCGGCGGCGTCCAGCACCCGGGCCGCGTTGAGCGTGCAGACCAGCGGCAGGAACCGGCCGCTGGCGTCGGCGAAGCCGGCGACGATCCCGGTCGGGTCGGCGGCCGGCGCGTCGGCGACGCTGAACACGGTGCCGGAGGTGCCGATCGAGACGACCACGTCGCCGGGGCCGGCGCCCACCCCGAACCCGGCGGCGGCGTTGTCCCCGGCGCCGGGTCCGAGCAGCGCGCCGCCGGGCAGCGCGCCCGCCGTCTCGGACGCCCCCAGCACGGTCGGCACCCGTACCGTCCGACCGAGCGCCCGTTCCAGCAGGTCGGGACGGTACTCGCCGGTGGCCGGCGACCAGTAGCCGGTGCCGCTGGCGTCACTGCGGTCGGTGCGCAGCGCCGCCAGGTCGGACGACCCGGACAGCCGCCAGGTCAACCAGTCGTGCGGCAGGCAGACGGCGGCCACCCGGTCGGCGTTGGCCGGCTCGTGCCGGGCCAGCCAGCGCAGCTTGGTGACGGTGAAGCTGGCCACCGGCACGCTGCCCACCGCGTCGGCCCAGAACTGCCGTCCCGCCGTACCGGCACCGGCCTCCTCGACGAGGTCGGCGGCGGCCTGCGCGGAGCGGGTGTCGTTCCAGAGCAGCGCCGGCCGCACCACCTCGCCGGAGTCGTCCAGGCAGACCATGCCGTGCTGCTGGCCGGCGACGGAGACGGCGGCGACGTCGTCCAGCCCACCGGCGGCGTCGATCGCCGTCTGGAGGGCCGACCACCAGGCCGAGGGGTCGACCTCGGTGCCGTCCGGGTGCGGCGCCCGGCCCTGACGGACCAGGTCACCGGTCTCCGCGTCCCGGACGACCACCTTGCAGGACTGGGTGGAGGAGTCCACCCCCGCGACGAGCGGCATGCCGTCCGCCTCAGCGCGCGCCGAGCACGTGCTCGACGGCGAGCTGGTTGAGCCGGATGAAGCCGAAGCCCTTGGCACCGGCCGCCTCGACGTCGTAGCCCTCGAACGCGCTGGTGTCGGCGAGCAGCTCGGCGTAGCCCTCACCCTCGCCCAGGGTGGGTACGCCCAGCTCGCCGACCTTGCTGGCGGCCAGCGCCTCGACCACCTCGGGGTCGGCCCGGAACGCCGCCGCCCGCTCCTTGAGCAGCAGGTAGGTCCGCATGTTCGCGGCGGCGGAGACCCACACCCCGTCCATGTCCTCGGTGCGGGAGGGCTTGTAGTCGAAGTGGCGGGGCCCGTCGTACCCGGGGCCGCCGCCCGGCGCGCCGTGCTCCAGCAGGTCCACCAGCGCGAACGCGTTGAGCAGGTCACCGTGGCCGAAGACCAGGTCCTGGTCGTACTTGATGCCGCGCTGGCCGTTGAGGTCGATGTGGAACAGCTTGCCCTGCCAGAGCGCCTGGGCGATGCCGTGCACGAAGTTCAGCCCGGCCATCTGCTCGTGGCCGACCTCCGGGTTGACGCCGACCCGGTCGGGGTGGGCGAGCGTGGAGATGAAGGCCAGGGCGTGCCCGACGGTGGGCAGCAGGATGTCGCCGCGCGGCTCGTTCGGCTTGGGCTCCAGCGCGAACCGCAGGTCGTAGCCCCGGTCGACGACGTACTGGCAGAGCAGGTCGACCGCCTCGCGGTAGCGCTCCAGCGCGGCCTGCACGTCCTTGGCCACGTCGTACTCGCCGCCTTCGCGGCCGCCCCACATGACGAAGGTCTGGGCGCCCAGCTCGGCGGCGAGGTCGACGTTGCGCAGCACCTTGCGCAGCGCGTACCGCCGGACGTCGCGGTCGTTGCTGGTGAAGCCGCCGTCCTTGAAGACGGGCTGCTGGAAGAGGTCGGTGGTGACCATCGGCACCACCAGGCCGGTCTCGTCGAGCGCCTTGCGGAACCGGGCGATCTGGCCGTCGCGGGTGGCGGCGTCCGCACCGAACGGCACGAGGTCGTCGTCGTGGAAGGTGACGCCGTACGCGCCCAGCTCGGCGAGCCGGTGCACCGACTCCACCGGGTCCAGCGCGGGCCGGGTGGCGTGACCGAACGGGTCTCGGCCCTGCCAGCCGACCGTCCAGAGGCCGAAGGAGAACTTGTCGGCGGGGGTGGGACGGGATGCCATTACAGACCTCCGGTGGTGTCGTCCGCTATTTGTTCAGTGGTTGAATTAAATGGCCGCGATGTGGCAGTGTCAAGGGGTGACCCGACTCGCAGCCCCGGCCGGCGGCGTACGCCAGGGCAGCCTGCGTGAGCTGAACCTCGCCCTCGTCCTCGGCCGGATCGCCGCGGCCGACCGCCCGCCCTCCCGAGCCGCGCTGGCGGCCGAGACCGGCCTGACCCGGGCCACCGTCTCGGCCGTGGTGGAGGACCTCGTCGCCGGTCGACTGGTCACCGAGGCCGAGCCGACTCCGCGCGCCGGTGCCGGTCGACCCGCCCGAGGTCTGGTGCTCGCCGGTGACGGCCCGGCCGGGCTCGGGCTGGAGATCAACGTCGACTACCTGGCCGCCTGCGTGGTCGACCTCTCCGGTGAGGTCCGGCACCACACCGTGCACCGGGCCGACCTGCGTCCGGTCTCCCCCACCGACGCGCTGGCCCGGCTGGCCCGGCTCGCCGCCCGCGCCCGCGCCGACGCCGACGCGCAGGGCCTCACCCTGGCCGGCGCTGCCCTCGGCGTACCCGGGCTGGTCGACGACACCGGCCGGGTGCGCCTCGCGCCGAACCTGAGCTGGCGGGACGTACCGGTGCCGGAGCTGCTGGCCGCACACCCGCCGCTCACCGAGACCGTGGCGGGCGTACCGGCGCTGGTGGTGGACAACGAGGCCAACCTCGCCGCGCTCAGCGAACTGCACGCCGGTGCCGGACCGGGCAGCTTCCTGCACCTCTCCGGTGAGGTCGGTATCGGTGCCGGGATCGTGCTCGACGGCGCGCTGTTCCGGGGCGTACGGGGCTGGAGCGGCGAGATCGGGCACATCCCAGTGCGGCCGGACGGGCCGCCGTGCCGGTGCGGCGGCCGGGGTTGCCTGGAACGCTACGCCGGACAGGAGGCGATCCTCGCCGCCGCCGGCCTGGCCGGGGCCGACCTGCCGGCCGACACCGCGCCGATGCGGCTGGCCCAGCTCGCCGAGGCCGGCGAGCCCGCCGCCCGCCACGCCCTGCACGAGGCGGGTACGGCCATCGGCATCACCGTGTCGAGCGTGATCAACCTGTTGGATCTGGACACCGTGGTACTCGGTGGCGGTTACGCCCCGCTCGCCCCCTGGATCCGGCCACCCGTGCTCGCCGAGATCGAACGCCGGGTGCTCACCGCCGCCTGGTCACCGGTGACCGTACGACCGGCGACCCTCGGCGCGACCGCTGCCGCGGTGGGCGCGGCAGGCTCGGTGGTACGCCGGATCATCGCCCGCCCGGCGGGTTGGCTGGCCCGGCTCTAGACCACGGTGTTCCTGCGAGGGCGCCCCTCGGGAGCCCTCGGTACCCTTGTCCCGAGGCAACAAACCCGTGGACCCGAGGAGCACAGCACCGGCATGCGTACAGGTCGACAGCGCAGGGCGCGGGACGACCGTCGGTGACCACGACCCGACGGGGCCCGGCCGCCGGCTCCACCGGCCGTGGGCGAACCGGCCGCCCGGGCGCCCGCAGCTCGGTGGACCCCGATCTCGCGCGGGAACTCCTCGACGGGCTCGCCGAGGCGGTGCTGATCACCGACGGTGTCGGGCAGGTCGTGCTGGTCAACGCCGCAGCCACCGCCCTGCTGCCGGAACTGCACCCGGGCGTCGGGCTGCCCGCTTCCCCGGTCGCGATGCTGGCCGAGGCGTACGCGACCGGGGCGGACGACGTCGAGGGTGAACACCGGGACCGGCGGCTGCGGGGCATCCGCCGCCCGCTGGCCGGTGACCGGTCGGCCTGGTACGTGCGGGACGTCACCGACGACCACCGGCGCGCCGAGGCGCTGCGCACCGAGCGGGGACGGACCGACTTCCTGGCCCAGGCCGGCCGTCGGCTCGGCCTGGCGCTGCACCGCGACCAGGCGCTCCAGGCCGCCGCGACGTTGCCCGTGCCGTACCTCGCCGACCTGGCCCTGATCGTGTATCTGCCGACCGGGGCGGTCGAGTACCAGCCGCAGTGGATCCGGCACACCGCTCACCACTCGACGCCGGCCCTCGGCGCCACCGACTGGGACACGGTCAGCGCCGTACCCGGGCTGGTCGAGGCGCTCGACGGAGAGGCCGGCGTGCCACGGCCCTGGCCCGCCAAGGAGCGCGACGGCGTCGGGCCGCTGATCCCCGACGACCTCGATCCGGCGGCGACGCTGCTGGTCAGCCCGATGCCGGGGGCCGGCCGGACGGCGGGCGCACTGGTGCTGGTGCGGGCCGGGGCGCGCGACGGGTTCGACCGGCGCGACGTCGAGCTGGTCCGGGAGTTCGCCGCCCGGGCGGGTGCCGCCATGGCCACCGCCCGGCTCTACGACGAGCAGACCTACCTGGCCCGGGTACTGCAGAACAGCCTGCTCCCGCCGGACCTGCCCGCCGTCGACGGCGTACGGCTCGCCGGTGGCTACCGCGCGGCCGGCGACAGCCTGCACATCGGCGGTGACTTCTACGACGTGCTCCCGACCGACGGCGGCGCGCTGTTCGCCCTCGGCGACGTCAGCGGCAAGGGCGTCGGCGCGGCGGTGCTGACCGGCCGGGTCCGCCAGTCGTTGCAGACGCTGCGCCTGGTCGAGCATCGGCCCCGGGAGCTGCTCGGGCTGCTCGACCGGGCCCTGCTGGACATCCCGGACGCGGCCCGTCGCGGCCAGTTCACCACCCTGCTGCTGGGCACGCTGCATCCCGAACCGGACGGCGGGCTGCGGGTCCGGGTGGCCGGCGGAGGGCATCCCGCACCCCTGCTGGTCGACGGTGCCGGGACGGTGACCCCGGTCCAGGTGGGCGGCATGCCGGTGGGTGCGGTGCCCGGGGCGCGGTTCGACGAGGCCGAGGTCCGGTTACGGCCGGGTGAGCTGTTGCTGGCCCGCACCGACGGGGTGACCGAGGCCCGGGGCGGGCCGCACGGCACCGAGATGTTCGGCGAGCGGCGGCTGCACCGGGCCCTGGTCGAGGCCGCCGGGTCCGCACCGGCGACGCTTGTCGACCGCGTGCTCCACCTGGTCGACGAGTGGTGCGGTGGGCACCGGCACGACGACGTGGCGATGCTCGCGGTGGGCCCGGCCGCACCCGGCTGACCGCCGGCCGGTCAGGCGGTACGTGAGACGGAGGTCTCCCCCGCCGCCGCCGCCCAGCTCCGTGGCTGCGGTTCGGCACCGTGCTCCACGGCGGGGCGGCCCGCCGGTAGCTGCTCCGGGTGGGCCTCCTGCTGCGGCACCAGCGGCGACACCTGCCGCATCACCCGCGCCCGAGCTGCCGCGTCGAACTCACGCAGCCCGTGCAGCAGGGCCTCGCGGGCCTCCGGCGCCATCGCGGCGAGGATCGTGGACAGCTGCTGGCGGCGGTCCTCGCGCAGCTCGGCGAGGAGCCGGCGGGCCTCGGCGGTGAGGTGCAGCGAGATCTCCCGGCGGTCGGCGCGTCCCGGCTCGCGTTCCAGCATCCCGGCGGCGACCAGCCGGTCGCAGAGCCGGCTGGCCGAGGAGAGCAGCATGTCCAGCCCGGCGGCCAACCGGCGCAGGTTGATGCCGTCCTGCCGTTCCACGAGCATGACGGCTCGCAGCTGGGCGGTGGAGATCCGGTTGGCCGTGCGTTCCCGCGCACCGTCCCAGACGGTCAGCAGGGCGCCTGCCGCGGTATCCAGCTCGGCAGCCATACTCATCTCGGGTCCCGGTGGACCATGCAGTTCCGCCATGGTGGGCCTGAGCGTACTCCGATTCTGTCGCCGAATGGGCTTGTGATCAAGGAGAGACGATGAGCGAGCCGGTCGACGAGGCCCGTGCCACACTCACGGCAGCCCCCGCAGACCTGCTCGTCCGGCGGATCGCGGAGCTGTTGGAGCGGGAGTACGGCATCACCGACACCGAGCTGCTCCAGGTCGACTACCGCCTGGCCGCGTTGCTCCCGCTCACCGGCGGTGACGAGGTGACCAGCCCGGGTCACCCCGCCTGGCGCTGCTTCGACCACGAGACCCCGGTGTACGCGGACGGCACCGGTTACCTGCCGGTCAACATGCGCGGCGAACGGCGTGGTGTGCTCCGGGTCGCACCGCTGGGCGACGACGGGCTGCTGAGCGAGCTGCTGGAGATCGCCACCGCGATGGCGCACGAGCTGACCGCAGTCGACCCCGGCACCGACGTGTACCGCATCGCGCGGCGTACCCGACGGCTCACGCTCGCGGCCGAGGTGCAGTGGGAACTCCTGCCCGGGCGCAGCCGGACCCGTCCCTCGTTCAGCCTGGCCGGCCAGCTCGAACCCGCGTACGCGGTGCGCGGTGACAGCTTCGACTGGTCCGACGACGGCGAACGGGTCTGGACCGCCACCATCAACGGGATGGGCGAGGGGGTGGCCGCCTCGATGCTCACCACGCTGGCCACCTGCGCGCTGCGCAACGCCCGCCGGGCCGGCATCCCGCTCGCCGACCAGGCCACCCTGGCCGACCAGGCGATCTACGACCTGCACCGGGGTGAGCAACATCTCTCCACCCTGCTGCTCGAACTCGACCTGCGTACCGGCCTGCTCACCGCCGTCGACGCCGGTTCGCCCCGGCTGGTGCTGCTGCGGGCCGGGCAGGTCACCGTGCAGCCGCTGGAGGCGCAGTTCCCGCTCGGCATGTTCGAGGGGACGAACTACCACGAGCAGTACGTCCAGCTCCAGCGCGGCGACCGTCTCTTCATGCTCAGCGACGGGGTGATCGACGCGACCGGGCGCAACATCCGCTACGGCGAGACCGCGCTGGACCGGATGTTGCGCCGTACCGCGCCGATGACCCCGCTCGACGCGGTCCGTTCCCTCCTCGGCGACCTGCGGGCCTTCGTCGCCGGTGACCTGACCGACGACGCGGTCGTGGTCTGCCTGGACTGGACCGGCCCGCAGCCCTGAGGCCCGTCCTAGTACGCGCCCCGACTGTTGACCACCGCGCCGAAGGTCTTCCAGAGGATGGTCAGGTCGGCCGCGAGTGACCAGTTCTCCACGTAGTAGAGGTCCAGCCGGATGCCGTCCTCCCAACTCAGGTCGGACCGGCCGCTGACCTGCCAGAGACCGGTCATCCCGGGCTTGACCAGCAGACGCCGGGCCACGTCGCCGTCGTAGCGGGCCACCTCGGACGGCAACGGCGGCCGGGGCCCGACCAGGCTCATCTGCCCGAACAGCACGTTGACCAACTGGGGAAGCTCGTCCAGCGACCACTTGCGCAGCAGCCGGCCGACCCTGGTCACCCGAGGGTCGTCCCGCATCTTGAACATCAGACCGTCGGTCTCGTTGCGGGCGGTCAACTCCGCCAGCAGGGCGTCGGCGTTCACCACCATGGTGCGGAACTTGAAGACGCCGAACTCGCGCCCGCCCTGCCCCACCCGGGTCTGCCGGAACAGCACCGGCCCCCGGCTGTTCACCTTCACCGCCAGCGCGATCGCCGCCAGCAACGGGAACAGCAGGGTCAGCGCCACCAGCGCGACCGAGCGGTCGACCAGCCCCTTGACCAGCTTGCGCGCCCCACGGAACTCGGGTGCCTCCACGTGGATCAAGGGCAGCCCGGCGACCGGACGGGTGTGGATACGCGGGCCTGCGACGTCGGTCAACGCCGGGGCCAGCACCAGGTCGATGCCGGTGCCCTCCAGCTGCCACCCGAGCCGACGCAGCCGGGTGGCGGTCAGCTCCCCGCAGGCGGTGACCGCGACCGTGTCCGCGCCGATGGCGTCGGCGGCCTCCGGGATGCCCCGGAACGAGCCGACCACCGGCACGTCACCGAGCCGCTGCGCCACCGGGGCCAGCAGCGCGTCCGGGATGCAGGCGCCGACCACCTGGTAGCCGGCGTACGGCTCGCGGCGCAGCGTGTGCACCAGCTCCAACACGTGTGCGGTGTCGCCGACCACCAGCACCCGCCGAGACCAGCCCGTCCCCCGCGACCGGGCTCGGTGCAGACGCTTACGCGCGGCGAACCGGGCCACTTCGAGCCCGATCATGCCCACCGCGAACGAGATCGCCAGGAAGCCACGGGACACGCCGACGTCGGCGACGTACCCGAGGATCGCGACGGCGCCGGCCAACCGGAGGCTGGCCATGCTCACCCGCCGGTACTCGTCCGCGCCGTAGCCGACCACCCGGTCGTCGTAACAGCGCAGGGCCTTCAGGGAGACCAACCAGGCCAGCACAAGTGCCGGCGCGAACAGGACGTAGGGCACGTGGGTACCACGTGGCACGGATTCACCGAATCGCGCCGCGTAACCGATGAGCACTGCCACGGAGAGTACGGTGGCGTCCAGCACGACCAGGGAACGGACGTATGTCCGCTGGTCGCCACGCACCGACCCGCTCGATGGCGCAGCCTCACCTGATCGCGATGACGATCTGGCGGGGGTCAACAGCGTCGCCGAGGTCACCAGCCCTCCCACACTTCGCTCGCCGACGGCCCGGGACCGGCCGGGACGGAGGCCGGATCTGCCGGTGCACGAGGACATCCTGCCTTGATAACTATGGCGGCCGATTGCTTCGGACGTATTGCCGTCACTTTCCGGTGTGGAGGACGACCGGAAAGGGGCCTGTCGTACCGCTTTCTCCGGTACCGCAGACCCCTTCCTGCGCCTACGCTCAGGCGGGTGCCTTCCTCAGGGCGATCGCCCTGAGGAAGATGTCACTGATCTTGGTGGGGTCGGCGGCGATGAACGCCCCGCCACCGGCCGCCCCTGCGATGGTGTCCAGCTCGGCCTTGCTCACCTCGGTGCCGATGCCCACGATGATGACCTGGATCGGCTGCTCCGGGTCCTTGATCCGCTCCAACTCAGCGAGCAGTTCGCGCTGCGAGATGCCGTCCGGGTTCTCGTTCTTGCCGTCGGTGAAGAGCACGATCGAGTTGACCTTGCCGGGTTCCCAGTTGCGCTGCACGTCCTTGTAGGCGGCTAGCAGCGTGTCGTACAGGCCGGTGTCACCGCTGGACGAGGTGACCGTGTCCAGTCCCCGCTCCAGGGTGCTGCGCTGCCGCGACAGCGGCGCGATCGGCACCACCTCGCGGTAGTCCCGCGTCCCCGCCAGCTTGGTGGAGAACACCCACAACCCGATCGACCACGAGTCGTCGAACAGGTTCAGACCGCGTCGGGCCGCCTCGATGGTGACCTGCTGCCGGGTCGCCCCGTTGGCCGTCGGCACGGTCTTCTTCATCGAGCCGGAGACGTCGATGATGCAGAGCATCCGACCGGACAGGGTGGCGATCGACCAGCTCGACACCGCCCGCTCCACCGCGTCCGGTGCCAGCCCACCGGCAGCCACCCCGCCCTGCGGCGGGGCGGCGGAGGAGTCGCCACCGGCCGGGCTGGGTGCACCCTGCGGCGCGGCGAAGCCGCTCCCCCAGTTGCCGTCCGGCCCACGCAGCGACTGCTCGGCCAGCTTGTCCTTGAACGACGAGGTGGTCAGCGCCTCGAACAGCACCCGGGCGGCCGACGCCTTGGCCGGGTCGATGCCGGGCAGCACCGCGTACGGGTAGTCCAGCGGCAGCGGCGCCGGTTTGAGGTACAGCGCCGCCAACGGCACCGGAGGCTTGCGGGCGTTGTACTGGATGACGTCCTCTTCGGAGAGGGCCGCCGCGCCGAGCGCACTGGCCAGCGTGGTGTTGTCCGCAGCGGTCGGGAACTTCGCCAGCAGGTCCTGGCGCAGCGCCGAGGCGCCCGACGCCAGCGCCCGCAACGCGCCGACCCGGTCCTGCTCGGCGGTGGCACCACCGGTGGACGAGGCCGCGGTCATCAGCGACAGCAGGCCGGACAGACCGGCGGCGTCCCGGGTCGGCTCGACGATCCCGGTCCGTAGCGGCCGGTCGCTGTTGACCCGGGCCAGCAACTGGGTCCAGTCGAGTTCCTTCTGCGGCCAGCCCAGCCGGGCGGCGATCGGCTCGGGCATCGCGACGACCACCGGGCTGCTGGCGATCGAGGCACCGTTGCCCGGCTCGAAGGCCGCCGCGCCACCGGTCTTGAGTCGCAGCAGCCAGGTGGAGGAGTCCGGGATCCAGACGTCGGGGCTCACCGCGGTGCCGCTGGCCTGGCCGACGCCGGCCAGGGTCGCGCCGTGCTTGGCCGCCACCACCGCCGCCACCTCGACCGGGTCGGCCGCCGAGACCGTCACGTCGATGCAGGTCCCCTCGACGGCGGCACCCTTCTCCTCCCACTCGGAGGCGGCCTGGTCCACCGCAGGAGCGAGCTCGTTTGCCACGGCGACGGACAGCTCGATCTTGCCCGAGCAGTCCTGACCGGCGAGTTGGCGATAGCCGACCCACCCCCCGGCCGTGACGACGAGAACGCCGACCGCCGCCGCGGCGGCGGCGCCGTGAATACCTGAACGCATGCGATGGCGGCCTGCTGACACGCAGACCATCTTGCGTATCCCGCCGGTGGACTGCCATGGCCGTTCGGTCGAAAGTTACAGAGGAGAAACAGTTTCCCCCGAATTGGTAACTTTGTGTGACGACGCAACGGCGCAATGTGGATACATCTATGTCTCAGGCCCACGATCAGGGCAGAACACAGGTCGGGCTGGCGACCACGAACGGCTCGCCCAGTGGCGCCGGAACGCCGGTCTCCCGGTCGACGAGAAAAGTGCGTACCATATCTGCCCGCTCGTCGGCGACGTACAGGTGCTCACCGATGACGGCGAAGTGGCGCGGCCACTCGCCGCCGGTGTCCACCTCGGCCACCTGCTCCGGCAGTTTCGCGCCGAGGGAGAAGGCGGTGATCGTGCCCACTCCCCGGTTGGCGACATAGAGGAAGCGCCCGTCGGCGCCCACGGCGATCTCCGACGGCTGCACGTGCCCGGCCCGGCCGCTGGCCTCGACCCGCCCGATCTCCTGGAGCCCGCCGTCGTCGGTCACCTCGTAGGCGAGGACCGAGCCGTCCAACTCGCCGGAGACGTAGCAGCGCCGGCCGTCCGGGTGCCGGGCCACGTGCCGGGGACCCACCCCCGGGGCGGTACGCACCCGGGCACCCCGGGGTGCCAGCGCGCCCGCCGCGTCGAGGTCGTACCGGTAGATCGAGTCGGTGCCCAGGTCGACGGCGAGCAGCGGCGCGCCGTCCCGGCCCGGCGAGACCATGTGAGCGTGCGCCTGCTCCTGCCGCTCGGGGTTCGGCCCGTGCCCCTGGTGGGCCACCACGTCGGTACGCGGACCCGGGACACCGTCGGCGTCGAGCGGGAACACGGTCACGCTGCCGCTGCCGTAGTTGGCCACCACGAGGTGTCCGCCGTCCGGCGTGACCGCCAGGTGGCACGGCTCCGCGCCCCCGGTCGCCTGGGTGCCGGCCGCGTCCAACTCCCCGTCGGCCCCCACCCGCCAGGCACTGATCTCACCGGTGGGCAGCTCGTTGACCGCGTACAGCATCGGCAGGCGGGGGTGGCGGGCGAGGAAGGACGGTGACGCGGTGACCGCGACCGTGCCCAGCGAGGTCAGCTCACCGCTGTGCGGATCCCGACGGGCCGCGACGATGCCGGTGGCCCGGCCGCCGCTGGACGCCGTGTAGCCGCCGATGTGCACGATCTCGCCCTGAACCGCCACCGTGTTCCGCCTCCCTGCCCGAATCCTGCGTCGATCTCACCAGAAGCCTTGCCCCGATGCCGACCGGTTAGACCTGGAATTCCCGACGGACCTGCGATCCGCCCGGTCCCGGCCCGCGTCCGGCACCCGGGTCAGGCCGCCGGCACCGGTTCGCCCCGCTGCCGGGCCACGTGCTCGACCAGAGAGATCAACACCGTCTTGCCGGACTGCCGGTCGCGGGCGTCGCAGAGCACCATCGGCACGTTGCCGTCGAGGTCGAGGGCGCGGCGTACCGCCTCCAGACTGAACCGCTGCGAGTTGTCGAAGCAGTTGACGCCGACCACGAACGGGATGCCGCGCTGCTCGAAGTAGTCGATCGACGGGAAGCAGTCGGCCAGCCGACGGGTGTCCGCGAGCACCACCGCGCCGAGCGCCCCGAACGCCAGCTCGTCCCAGAGGAACCAGAACCGGTCCTGCCCGGGCGTACCGAACAGATAGAGCTGGAGATCGTCGTTGATGGTGATCCGGCCGAAGTCCATCGCCACCGTGGTGGTCGACTTGGTCTCCACGCCGGAGAGGTCGTCGGTCTCGATGCCCGCCCCGGTCAGGATCTCCTCGGTCTGCAACGGCCGGACCTCACTCAACGCGCTGACCAGCGTCGTCTTGCCGGCGCCGAAGCCACCGGCGACGAGGATCTTCAGCGCGATCGGGATCCGCTGTCCCCGTTGCTCGCCGTCATAACGCACGGAGTCCATCGACCACCGCCTTGAGGATGTCGTTGTCGGGCAGGTACGTGGCACGCGGCGGCTGGTGCACGGCGACCAGTCCCCGGGAGAGTAGATCGCCGAGCAGCACCCGGACCACACCGATGGCCAGATTGAGATCGGCGGCGAGTTCCACCACCGGCGTTCCCCGACCGGCCAACTCCACCAGCAGCCGGTGTTCCGGGTACAGCTCCGGATAGGCGCCGAGGTCCGGGTCCGGCTTCGCCAGCACGTACGCCACCAGGTCGAAGGCGTCCGCGCTGGCCCGTACCCGGCCACCGGTCAGCGTGTACGGCCGGACCACCGGCCCGGCGTCGGCGTCGAGCCATTCGTGCTGGTTCCCCGGTAAGTCAGTGCGCATCGGCGGCACCCACCGACGCCCGGGTGGGTGTCCCCAGATTCTCGCCGACCCGGGTCACCAGCATCGCCATCTCGTACGCCACCAGACCGATGTCGGCGTCCGCGTCACTGGCGACCGCGAGGCAGGCGCCCTGCCCCGCCGCCGTCACGAAGAGGTACGCGGACTCCATCTCCACCACCGTCTGGCGCACCGGCCCACCGGTGAGGTGGCGGCTCGCGCCCCGGGCCAGGCTGGACAGCCCGGAGGCCAGCGCGCAGAGGTGCTCGGCATCGGCCTTGTCCATCCCGGTGGAGCAGCCGAGCAGCAGCCCGTCCGCCGAGAGCACCACCGCCTGCCGCGCGGTCGGTACCCGCTCCAACAGGTCGTCCAGCAACCAGCCGAGATCGGCACTTCGCCTCGTCGAATGCATCAGGCGTCCCTCTCAGTCGCGGTCGGGGATTGCACAGTCGCCGGGTCACCGGCCGGCGTCCCTGCCGGCTCGGTGCCGCGGTCCTGCTCCTGGTCGGCGGAGGCCGCACCGGATCGGCCCGGCGTGGGCGGTCCGGCGTGCTCCGCGTCGTCGTTCGGCTCGACGGCGGCGCGTCGACCCCGCGCGGTGCCCGCCTGGAGCGCGGACATGAACCGGCGGGCCTCCTCCGGGCTGCGCGGGGTCGGTTCGCCGAGCGGCCGGATCGGTCCGCGCGGGACCACCACCGGTTGCCGTACGGTCGGTCCGTCGATCGCCGAGGACACCGCCGGCATCAGCACCGTCGGCGCGTCGACGCCGTCCTGCGCCCGTCCTTGTGCCGTCCGGTGCCCGGCCGGGCCGGACGCTCCGTTTCCGGGCGCTCCAGTGCCGGACGTTCCGTTGCCGGGCGCTCCAGTGCCGGACGCTCCAGTGCCGGACGTTCCGTTGCCGGGCGCTCCAGTGCCGGACGTTCCGTTGCCGGGCGCTCCAGTGCCGGACGCTCCAGTGCCGGACGTTCCGTTGCCGGGCGCTCCGTTGCCGGGCGCTCCGTTGCCGGGCGCTCCGTTGCCGGGCGCTCCGTTGCCGGGCGCTCCGTTGCCGGGCGCTCCGTTGCCGGGCGCCGCCGTCGGCGCCACCTCCGCCGAGACGGTGGGTGACACCGGAGGCGAACCGACCGGTGCCGGTCCGACGGTCTGCGGTGCCGGTGCGGCGTCGCCGTCCGCGGCCGGCGGCACGGAGCCGGACGTCGCGATGGTGGCCGACGGCACGGCGGGGTCCGGCGATGCGGTGGCGGCCGACGGGGTGGTGGCGGCCGGGCCGCGCTGGCGGATGCGGCGGGGCAGGCCGTCGGCCTCGGCCGGGCCGACCGTGGAGCCGACGGTGGGGCCGCCCCGACTGCCGCTCGTGCTCGCCGGCACCGGCTCGGTGGCGGCCGGCTTCTCCGGCTCGGCCTGCGATCGGCTGCTCTGTCGGGGCACTGTGGTCAGCCGGGTGGCCCGGGCCAGCCGGCGCTGTTCCGGGGTGGCGGCCTGGTCGTCCCCGGCGGGAGTGTCCAGGTCGGGCAGGGGCGACGGCTCGGCGGTGATGAGTGCCGCCGGGATCAGCACCACGGCGGTCAGCCCGGTCCCGTCCGACTCCCGCAGCCGCACCCGTACGTCGTGCCGGGCGGCGAGCCGCGCGACCACGAACAGCCCCAACCGCGCGGTCTCGGCCGGGTCGAAGTCCGGTGACCGGGCGAGTTTCCGGTTGGCCTCCTCGATGGCGGCGGCCGTCATGCCGAGCCCGTGGTCGGTGACGGAGAGGGCGTACCCGTGCGCGACGTGCTCGCCCGAGATCTCCACCCGGGAGTCCGGCGGCGAGTACGCGGTGGCGTTCTCGATCAGTTCGGCGAGCAGGTGGATGATGTCGCCGACCACCCGGCCCACGGTGCCGGCGGCCTGGACGTTGACGATGTCCACCCGGTCGTACGACTCGACCTCGGAGATGGCACCCCGGATCAGGTCCACCATCGCGACCGGGTTGCGCCAGCCCCGACCCGGCGCCGCACCGGCGAGGATGACCAGGTCCTCGGCGTGCCGCCGCAACCGGGTGGCGAGGTGGTCCACCCGGAACAGCTCGGCCAGGTGGTCCGGGTCCTCGGCGTCGCGTTCCATCCGGTCGAGCACGGTGAGCTGTCGGTGCACCAGGCCCTGGCTGCGGCGGGCGATGTTCAGGAAGACCTCGTTGAGGCCGCGACGCAGGCTCACCTCGACCATGGCGGACCGGATCGCGGCCTTGTGCACCTCGGTGAACGCCTGGGCCACCTGACCGATCTCGTCCGCGCCCCGGTCGGCCAACGGCGCCTCGCCGGTCACGTCCACCTGCTCGCCCCGGCGCAACCGGTCCACCACCTCGGGCAGGCGCTCCTCGGCCTCCTTGACGGTGCCGCGTACCTGGGTCAGCCGCTGCGCCAGCGATCGGCCGACCCGCAGCGCGACGACCAGCGAGAGCACGACGGCGACCAGGCCGAGCAGTCCGGCGGCGGCCAGCCGGACCAGGGTCCGTGCCGCCATCGGCACCGAGCGGTCGGCCAGGCCGTCGGCCTGGGTCAGCTCGAAATCGCGCAGCGACCGCTGCACCGTGTCGTAGCTGTTCTGCCAGGCCTGCTGATCGAGCCGGAGCCGGGCCGAGGGGTCGGCCGCGACCAGCTCGTCCTGCATCTGCCGCAACTGCGTGAACTCGTCCTGCTCGGTCAACCGTTGGTACGCCGCCCGGTCCGGCTCCGGCAGGTCGGCCACCGCGCTCTCGGCCAGGAAGCGCTGGTTGGCGATGCCCTGCACGAGCAGCGTGTGCTCGCCCTCGGCGAGTCGTCCGCCGATCAGCGCGCCGGCCAGCAGCGCGTCGGTCTGACCGAGCAGCTCGCGCGAGCGGCCGATGTCGGTCAACGCCCGCGCTTCCCGGTTGAGGTCCTGGTCCGGCAGGTTCGCCAGGGCGGAGAAGGTGTGGAACGCCGACGAGATCATGCCACTGTAGAGGCCGATCACCCCGGCCCGGTCGAGGTCGCGGCGGTCGATGAACTCGCGCCCCGACGGCAGCGCCTCGAGTTCGCCGAGGAGGCGGTCCAGCCGGGTCTCCAGCAGCTCACCGGCGGCGTCGCGCAGTTGCTCCCCGGAGACCCGACGCTGGAGTTCGGCGATCGCGGTGTCGGTGCGACCCCGCTGCGCGACCAGTTCCGGAAGTACGCAGTTGGCCGGCGGCTGACCGCAGACCGTACGGGGCGAGCCGAGATGCACCACCGAGAGCCGCCGCTCCCGTTGTAGCTCGGCCACCACCGTCTCGCCCGGCCGGCCCAGGTCGTACAGGAGGGTCCGGGCGGCGAGCAGATCCAGTGCCGGGCCGAAGGTGAGCGTGGTCGCGAAGATCCACAGGGCCAGCAACGCGGTCACCGGCACGACCACCAGCGCGGTCAGCTTGGAGCGGATCGGCCAGTCGCGGGTGTTCAATCGGACCTCGCCCGGGAGGGTGGCTGGAAGGGCTCCGGCACGGCCGGGCAGCACCCTCGCCGACGCGCGCCCCGGCTGGCCGCCGGGACGCCGGGGTTCGGGCGCCTTGGGCAGGATACGTAATCCGCGCCGGACGCACTACCGTCTGTCGAGACTACCTATACGGTGCCGGACGTCCCGAGGACGCCCCTGCCGTCCGGAACGGGCGATCACGCGGCGCTCGTCCGGTTCCCGGCCTCGACCGATGCTCCGAATCGCCGCTCGTCCCCTCCTCCCCGGGCCTCCGCCCTGCCCACCGCCGATTCGGATGAGGAAAGTGCGCCGGAACGGGATTGGCGATCAGTGCCCGGAGGGAATACCTCAAGGCGAAGGAGGAGCCATGTCGCCCACGCAGATAGTCGTCACCGTCCTCGTCATCCTGGTGGTCGCCGCCGTGGCCGCGGCTGTCGTCGTGGCCGGCCGCCGCCGGTCGCTACGGCAACGCTTCGGCCCGGAGTACGACCATGTCGTCTCCGAGCGGGACAGCCGCAGCGCCGCCGAGCGGGAGCTGCGGGACCGGGAACGCCGGCACGCCGAGCTCGAACTCGTCCCGCTGGACCCGGAGTCCCGCGCCCGGTACTCCGCCGCCTGGGAGGAACTCCAGGTGCGTTTCATCGACTCCCCCGCCGAGACCGTCGGCCAGGCCGACGAACTGGTCACCCGGCTCGTCGCCGAGCGGGGCTACCCCACCGGTGACTTCTCGGACCAGATCGCCCACCTGTCCGTCGAGCACGCCCGGACGCTCAGCCACTACCGGGACGCGCACGAGATCCACCTGCGCAACTCGCGGGGCGAGGCCAGCACCGAGGACCTCCGCCAGGCCGTCGTCCACTACCGCGCCCTCTTCGCCGACCTGCTGGGCGAGGAACCGGTCGCGGCCGCCACCACGCCCGAGCAGCGCCACCCCGAGGCCGCCCATGACGCCACGAACCGCTGAGGAGAGCACCATGCGGCAAGACGAGCAGCAGCTCAACAACGACCACCCCGAGGCCGTCCGGTCTGCCCCGGTGGCAGTGCCGCCGAACGGTGCCCACCGGGACGTACCGGACGACCTCGACCGCGTCGACGAGCCGACGGACCGCGACTGGGTGGAGTCCACCGACCGCAACCGTCCCTGGGACGGCCGGCCGGGCGACGACGACCGGGATGACGAGGTGACCGATCCCGCTCCGGTGCCGACCGCTTTCGGCGCCACCTCGGTCGGTGGCGCCGTGGCCGCGTCCGCGCTGGCCAGCCGCCGTCCGGAGGACGAGATCGACCCGCGCGAGGAGCGCACCGCGGCGCCGGGCGACGGCGCGGTCGACGGCGAGCGGGAGGGGCTGCGGGCCGACCCGACGGCCGAGTTCGACCGGACCGGTGACGACGTGGACCGCACCAACCTCGACCGCACCGACCTCGACCTGGACGACTCTGACACGGCCGCGCACCGTGGGACGGACGTCCATCGGGCCGACGACCTCGACGGGCGGATCGAGTCGCGGGACCTCCCCGGTGACGCGTCGACGGTCGACACCACCGACGTGGCGGCGGCCGGCGGCCCCGGCTACGGCAGCGCCGCCCCGACGATGGTCGACCCGGACGGGCCGTCGCCGACCGGTGACACCGACGCCGGATCGGCGGTTCCGGCCAGTGCGGCGACCCTCTTCGACGAGACGACCGCACAGGGCTTCCGGGACCGCTGGCGTGACGTCCAGCTCCGCTTCGTGGACGACCCGCAGGCCGCCGCCGGTCAGGCGCAGTCGCTCGTCGACGAGGCCATGCAGGCGCTGTCCGCGGCGCTGGCGGAGCACAAGGACAAGCTGGGCGGGTGGCAGGAGGCGGGCTCGCCCGACACCGAGCAGCTCCGCGTGGCGGTCCGCGGTTACCGCGACTTCCTCGACCGGGTGCTCGGCCGCTGATCACCGTCGAAGGCGGGTGTCCCGGACGGGACGCCCGCCTTCGTCGTGCCGTCGCAGGCATTACCCAGCGGCCTGCGGGTACCCGCAGGGGGCCGGAGGAACCGTGTGGCGGACAGGAGGGCGGCAGGATGACGGATCGTGACCGACCGCTGGAGGAGCGCCCCGAGGTGGCCGCGGCGGTGGACGACGACAGCGGCGTGCCGGAGCTGATGACCGGCGGCGGGGCCGACCGGGACACCCCGGCCTTCGCCGGGCCGGGCGAGCGGATCGACCTCGACGCGCCCACCGAGGACGTCATCGCCGACCCGTACGCGGCGGGCACCGGCGCGACCGGTACCGGCACCGGAGCCGCCCGGGACGACATCCGTACCGGCGCCGAGCAGCCCTGGGACCCGGAGGACCTGGTGATGGCCCGGGGCCAGGACCTCACCCCCGAGAACATCGAGCGGGCCCGGCGTGAAATGGCGGAGACCGGCCGGGCCGCGATCGAGAAGACGGTGCCCTGAGCGCCGGACGGGTCCACCCGGTTCGAGTGGACCCGTCCGGCGCGGCGAGAGGGGCCCCTGGTCCGACCGGTGCGGTCGGACCAGGGGCCCGGGGAACCTGCCGCCGCAGCGCCTCACCTACTGCCGGCGGCCGGTATGCCTGACCGTCAGGACAACGGCGGGTAGGCGTTGCGCATCAGCTCGGAGAGCTGCGCCGGGAACCAGGCGCCCGAGATCGGGGCGTCGGCCAGGGCACCGCTACGGTTGTTGCCGTTGCGGACGTTGCCGGTGTAGGTCGGGTCGCACATCCGGTCGAAGCCCTTGCCGTCGTTGTTCGGGATCTCGCGGCTGGAGCCGTCCGACTCACCCGGGGGCTTGATCCAGACGTACGCGTCGATGCCCGGCTCCGGCGCGGCCTTCGGGCGCTCGCCCAGACCGGCACCGGCCTGGTTGCACCAGTTGCCCTTGTGGATACGACGGTCGACCCGACCACCGTCCACGTAGGCGTCGATGCTGGTCGTCGGGCCCGCGGCGGTGGGCCGGGCGCTGCCGCCCCAGCCGTTGCGGGAGGTGTCGATCAGCATGCCGATGCCGCTGTCGAAGCCCTGCCGGACCAGCTCCTGCCGGAACGCCTGGGCGAAGGACAGCTCGTCGTTGTACTGGTTCCAGTCGATCCACTTCGCCTGCCGCACCGTCTGGCCGTTCACCGTGTCGGTGACCCGGGCGTACGGCTCACGCAGCGCCGAGTAGTTCGCGGTGTTGACGATGAAGCCGTGCACGTGGGCGGCGGTGGCGCCGGACGCACGCGAGGCCTCCCGCAGGATCTGCGCGCTCGGGACGAGGTTGGTGTCCCAGCCGAGCCAGCCGTGGTGGCCGGCGTCGATGTAGTTGTAGACGTTCGGGATCGCGCCCAGCTTGGCGAGGGCGTAGCCGACACCCTGCACGTACCCACCGTTGGCCTTCATGGTGTCGCACAGCGGGACGCCACCGTCTCGGTCGGTGGTGTTGGTGACCAGGTTCGGCAGCGAGTCGATCTCGATGATGTTGATGATCCGCAGGTTGCGGTACTTCGCGTCACCCTGGATCGCCGCGATCGGGTCGATGTACTGCGCCTTGTACTTGGGCAGTTCGTCGGCCTTCAGCTCACCGTTGGAGGCGAGCGCCGAACAGTCCCGGCCGGGCAGGTTGTAGATGACGACCTGGATGTACTGGGCGTTCTGCCGCAGTGCCTCGTCCAGGTGGTCACGCAGACCCATCGGGCCGTTGGACTGGCTGTTGTCGGTGCCCTCGATCGCCGCGATCCGGTCCAACCAGACACCCGTCGGGGTGTTCGAGATCCGGTTACCACCGCTGACCGACTCGGCCTTGGCCTTCCACTCCGGGTTCACGTAACCCCGGGCGTTCAGGTACGGGTTGTCCACCTTGGTGCCGGGCGGCGGCGTGGTCGGCGGAGGCGTCGTGGGCGGAGGGGTGGTGGGCGGCGGCGTCGTGGGTGGAGGCGTGGTCGGCGGCGGCGTGGTGGGCGGCGGCGTGGTCGGCGTGGTGCCGCCGTTGCAGGAGACCCCGTTGACCGTGAACGAGGTGGGCTTCGGGTTGCTGCCGCTCCAGGCACCGTTGAAGCCGATGCTGGTGCTGGCGCCGGTGGCCAGGTTGCCGTTGTAGGACTCGTTCTGCGCGGTCACGTTCCGGCCCGACTGGGTCCAACGGGCCGACCAGCCCTGCTGGACGCGCTGGTTGGCGTCGGGGAACGTGAAGCCGAGGGTCCAGCTGGTGAGCCGGTCGCCGATGTTCCGGATGGTGATGTTGGCGGTGAAGCCGCCCTGCCAGTCGTTGGTCGTGTACGCGACGTCGCACTGCGTCGCGGCGTGCGCCGCGGTGACCGGGATCGTCACCAGACCGCCCGCTACCAGCGCGCTCGCGCCGGCCAGTGCGACAGCCCGTCGTCGACTGGACAGCCTTCTCCACACATTCATGCCACTGATCTCCTTGGGCGAGACCGGATCCGCGTACGGCCCGGCACGTGGCGTCCGAGGGACGTCCTGCACGGACGACCGCCGATGCCAACGGGATTCTTTGGGAGCGCCCGACCCGGGCGGGCGTTGGTGGTGGTGCACGACCGGCGAACCCGGCCGACGGCAAGTGGTCGTCCGGTGACACCGGCTGCCCTCGACACCTGCCTGTGCGGTGTGGCTCCGATCACCGCGTGCAGCGATTCTTGCATGGGAGCGCTTCCATGGCAATGGTTCGATATTTTCGAAACCCTACCCGGACTCGACGGGTCCACTACGTGACACACCGCCACCGAGCGGGCGCCCGCCGGTCACGAAGCGTGGAACCACCCCACCGAGGACACCCCGACACGCCTCCCTCAGCAGCACCCGATCGACCGGGTAAATCGTACTAATGCCAGAACACGAATCTTTCCCTGCATAGGTTGTGAAACGGTCTAACGTCAGTTCTGGCTCGGTTGTGCGAGCCGCAGGACAACCAGGGATGGAGTGACACAGGTCATGGCTAAGAAGATGCTGGGGAAGGTCGTTGCGGGTGCCGCCCTCGGCGGGGCTTCCCTGCTGGTGTTCGCGCCCGGGGTCGCGCTCGCCGACGGCCACGGTCCCGAGGACGAGGGCAAGGTCTTCGCCAAGCCGCACGCGGTGAAGCCCGGCGACGAGGTCAAGCTGGTGCAGATCTGCGAAGAGGCGCAGGAGCACCCCTTCGTCTGGTCCAAGGTCACCGGCAAGGTCGAGCTCGAATCGGCCCACAAGGACGGCGACAAGGGCGACAAGGGCGACAAGGGTGGCGACCGGGACTGGAAACAGGACCGCAAGGACTGGGAGGACCG
The DNA here is from genome assembly GCF_053589795.1 of Micromonospora sp. NPDC003241. Lineage (NCBI taxonomy): Bacteria > Bacillati > Actinomycetota > Actinomycetes > Micromonosporales > Micromonosporaceae > Micromonospora > Micromonospora sp. NPDC003241. Next base: position 101,056 of record NZ_JBSFSO010000015.1, read on the forward strand.
CAAGGACTCGCAGGACGGCAAGGACTGGGAGTCCGGCGGCGAGGACCGCTCGGGTGGCAAGGACTGGTCGGGCGAGACCGGGTCGGCGCCGGAGTCCAAGGGCACCGGCGGCGGTGCGGCGGACGCGGCCGACGAGAGTGGCAAGGACCGCGACTGGAAGGCCGAGGAGCACGGCCAGGACGCGGAGGGTGCGCGGGACCACAAGGCCCCGTCCGCCGAGGAGGAGCGCGGCGCCAAGTCCGAGAAGGACTGGTCGAGCAAGAGCGAGCACGAGTCGTCCGGCGAGAAGGACTGGGCGAGCGAGGGCGAGCGCGAGTGGGAGCGGTCGAGCGAGCGTGACTGGTCGGGCGAGCACGGCAAGGACTCGGGCGAGCATGGCAAGGACGACTCGGGTGACCGCTGGGAGCACGAGAAGGACTTCGTCTACTACGGCGAAGCCCGCGTCGCCAAGGACGCCAAGCCCGGCACGTACGAGCTGAAGGGCTCCTGCGGCGTCGGCGAGCTGGTGGTCCTGCCGCGCGGTGGGGTCGACGGCGGTGACGGTGGGATCGCCACCGGCGCCAACGGTGGCCTGGCCACCGCCGGAGCGGGCATGGTCGGCGCGGCGGCCCTCGGTGGCCTCGTGCTGATGCGTCGGCGCCGGACCGATGAGTTCGCGGCCTGACGCGACGGCGAGACGGGCCGGCGGCCGTCACGGTTCTCCGTGGCGCGCCGTCGGCGCCGCCGTCGTCGTGCTGCTGGCCATGGTGGGTTCCGGGCTGGTCGGCGCGGCACTGCGGCCCGTCGAGCCGGTACGCCCACCGCAGCCCCTGGCACAGGCCGGGCCGAGCACCCCCGAGCCCCGTGCGTCCGTACCGGTCGATGACGCGGACATCGACGACGGTGACTCCGACGCGGCCCGCCCCGCGACCGGGCTGCCCCGGTCCGCCCCGACCACGATCACCATCCCCCGCATCGGCGTCAACGCGAAGATCATGATGCTCGGCACCAACGCCGACGGCACGGTGGAGGTCCCCCCGCTGGACCAGGCCATGCTCGCCGGCTGGTACGAGCCGGGTCCCAGCCCTGGTGAGGTGGGCAACTCGGTGATCGTCGGACACGTGGACTCCGCCGCGATCGGCGCGGCCGTGTTCTTCTCCCTCGGCGCGTTGCAACCCGGCGACGTGATCACGGTCGGCCGGGCCGACGGCGGCTCGGTCGACTTCCGGGTGGACTCGGTGGCCGCCCACCCCAAGAACGCGTTCCCCACCGAGCAGGTGTACGGCCCGTCCGACCGGCCCGGGCTGCGCGTGATCACCTGCGGCGGCCAGTTCGACGAGGCCAAGGGCGACTACCCGGACAACGTGATCGTCTTCGCCTCGCTGGCGAGCTGACCGGAACGTTAGGAAGGGCCCCTTCCTATGCACGAGGCGTTAGAAAGGGGCCCTTCCTTACATCTCAGCTTGCTGAGGAGGTGCGGACCAGCGTGCGGATCTGGCGCAGCAGCACCGAGAGCGCGGCCAGGTCGGCGCGGGACTCGTCGAACTCCCCCATCGCCCGCTCGGCGCGGTGGATCGAGGTGGCGTTCGACTGTTCCCACTGCTGCACCCGCTCCGACGGCGGAAGGTCACCCGCCGTGGAGTCAAGCACCTCCCCGGTGAGCGCGGCCAGCGCGGCGTACAGGTCGTAGCGCAGCGCCATCCGGGCCAGCGTCTGCCAGCGGTCCTCCCGGGGCAGCAGGGAGATCTTCGACAGCAGCGAGTCGACCCGGAACCGGTTCGAGAGCACGAAGTAGACCGAGGCCACCTCGCTCACGTCCCGCCCGCTGCCGGCCGCGGTCTCCACCACGTCCAGCAGACCGAAGCTGTACATCAGGCGGGTGTTGCGCTCGGCCAGCTCACGCGGCACGCCCCGCTCGGTCATCGAGTCGATGTGCGCCGCGATGCCCTCCCGCTCGGTGCCGTAGAAGAGCGTCTCCAGCTTCGGCAGCAGCTCCGACACGCCCTCACGCAACCGGGCGATCTCCGCCGGCACGTCCAGCGGCGAGCGCCGGTTGGTGACCAGCCAGCGCACCGCCCGGTCGAGCAGCCGCCGGGTGTCCAGGTAGGCGCTGGTCTGCAACCCCGGGTCGACGCGGTTGTCCAGGGCCTCGATGGCGTCCCAGACCTCCCGCAACCCGAACACCTCGCGGACCACCACGTACGCGCGGATCACGTCGGCGGCGGTGGCGGCGGTCTCCTCGACCACCCGGTAGACGAACGAGATGCCGCCCCGGTTGATCGCCTCGTTGACCAGCACCGTGGTCACGATGTCGCGACGCAGCCGGTGCCGGTCCATCCGGTCGGCGAACCGCTCCCGCATCGGGGTCGGGAAGTAGTTGACCAACACCTCGTTGGTCCACTTCTCGTCGGCCAACCCCTCGGCGATGATCTCCTTCTCCAGGGCGATCTTCACGTACGCCAGCAGCACCGCGAACTCCGGCGCGGTCAGCCCGGACTCGGCGCGTACCGCCAGCTCCTCGTCCGGCGGCAACGCCTCCAGCGCCCGGTTCAACTCGCCGGAGCGTTCCAGGTGGGTGATCATCCGCCGGTGCACCGGCAGCAGCGAGGCGGCCTGCGTCTGGGCGTTGTTGATCGCGCGGGCCTGGTCGTAGTTGTCCCGCAGGACCAGCTCGGCGACCTCGTCGGTCATCCGGGCGAGCAGGTCGTCCCGCTCGGGGACGGACAGCTCGCCGTCGGCGACCGCCGTGTTCAGCAGGATCTTGATGTTCACCTCGTGGTCGGAGCAGTCCACCCCGGCCGCGTTGTCGATGAAGTCGGTGTACATCCGGCCGCCCGCCTGGGCGTACTCGATCCGGCCCTGCTGGGTGAAGCCCAGGTTGCCGCCCTCGCCGACCACCCGGCAGCGCATGCTGCGCCCGTCCACCCGGATCGCGTCGTTGGACTTGTCGCCCACCTCGCCGTTGGTCTGGGTGGAGGCCTTGACGTAGGTGCCGATGCCGCCGTTCCAGAACAGGTCGACCGGCGCGGTGACGATCGCCTTCATCAACTCCTGCGGGCTGATCTGCGTCACGTCGTCGGGCAGCCCGAGCACCTCGCGGACCTGCGGCGACACCGGCACCGACTTCGCGGTACGCGGGTAGACGCCACCGCCGGCCGAGATCAGCTCGGCGTGGTAGTCCTCCCAGGTCGAACGGGACAGCTCGAACAGCCGCTTGCGCTCGACGAACGAGGTGGCCGCGTCCGGGTTCGGGTCCAGGAAGATGTGCCGGTGGTCGAAGGCGGCCACCAGCCGGATGTGCTCGGAGAGCAGCATTCCGTTGCCGAACACGTCGCCGGACATGTCGCCGACGCCGACCACGGTGAAGTCCTGGCTCTGGGTGTCGTGGCCCAGCTCGCGGAAGTGCCGCTTGACCGACTCCCAGGCGCCCCGGGCGGTGATGCCCATCTTCTTGTGGTCGTAGCCCGCCGAACCGCCGGAGGCGAACGCGTCGCCCATCCAGAAGTTGTGCGCGACGGAGATCTCGTTGGCGATGTCGGAGAAGGTCGCGGTGCCCTTGTCCGCTGCCACCACCATGTACGGGTCGTCGCCGTCGTGCCGGACCACGTCGTCGGGCGGCACGATGTCACCGGCCACGATGTTGTCGGTGACGTCCAGCAGCGCGGAGATGAACTCCTTGTAGCAGACCACGGCCTCGTCCCGGTCGCCCGGCTTCTGCTTCAGCACGAAGCCGCCCTTGGCGCCCACCGGCACGATCACCGCGTTCTTCACCATCTGCGCCTTGACCAGGCCGAGCACCTCGGTCCGGAAGTCCTCCCGCCGGTCGGACCAGCGCAGCCCGCCCCGGGCCACCGGCCCGAACCGCAGGTGCACACCCTCGAACCGGGGCGAGTAGACGAAGATCTCGAACTTCGGCCGGGGCGCCGGCAGGTCCGGGATGGCCTGCGGGTCGAGCTTGAACGCCACGTACGACTTGGGCCGCCCGCCGATCGGCTTCTGGTAGAAGCTGGTCCGCAGGGTGGCCTGGATCAGGTTCAGGTACGCCCGCAGGATGCGGTCCTGGTCCAGGCTGGCCACGTCGTCGAGCGCGGCGTCGATCTCGGAGACCAGCTCCGCCGCCCGTTCCTCCCGCTGTTCGGCGGTGAGCGTCCCCGGTTCGAACCGCGCCTCGAAGAGCCGCACCAGCAGCGTGGCCATGCCCGGGTACGCGATGAAGGTGGACTCCATGTAGTCCTGGGAGAAGACGGTGCCGGTCTGACGCAGGTACTTCGCGTACGCCCGCAGCACCACCACCTGCCGCCAGGTGAGCCCGGCGCGCAGCACCAGCTCGTTGAAGCCGTCCACCTCGGCCTCGCCCCGCCACGCCGCCGCGAAGGCGTTCTCCACGTGCGGGCGGACCTCGGCCAGCTCCTGGTGGCCCTCGGGCAGACGCAGCCCGAAGTCGTACAGCCAGATCCGGCCGTCGACCCGTTCCACCTCGTACGGGTGCTCGTCGACCACCTTCACGCCGAGCGAGTGCAGCACCGGCAGCACCGCGGAGAGCATCATCGGCTCGCCGTAGCGGTAGACCTTGAACCGGACGTCCATCGACTCGTCGACATCGGACCGGACGACCGCACGCGGCAACGGCTGCTTGCGGAACAGGTGCATCTCGAGCTGGCCGGACTCCTCCAGCAGCTCCAGCTTGGCCAGGTCCTTCATCGCCTCGTACGGCGTGTGCCCGTCCTTGTAGCCCTCCGGGAACGCGTCGGCGTACCGGGCGAACAGGTGCTTGGCCTGCTCGTCGCCGAGCTTGCGCTCCAGCACCAGCCGGTAGTCGTCGTCCCACAGCCGGGTGGCGTCGGCCAGCTCCTCGGCGAGCAGGTCGGCGTCGATGTCCCCGGGCGGGCTGCTCGGGTCGGTACGCACGATGAAGTGCACCCGGGCCAGCATCGACTCGGTCACCCGGGTGGTGTAGTCCACCCCGACACCGTTCAGCTCGCGCAGCAGGATGTCCTGCATGCGTAGTCGGTTCTGCGTGGTGAACCGGTCCCGGGGCAGATAGATCAGGCAGGAGATGAACCGCCCGTACGCGTCCCGGCGCAGGAAGACCCGCAGTTGCCGGCGACCCGCCATCCGCAGTACGCCGATCACCGCGTGGTAGAGGTCGTCGGTCTTGATCTGGAACAGCTCGTCGCGCGGGTACGTCTCCAGGATCTGCAACAGGTCCTTGCCGGAGTGGCTGCGCTGGCTGAGCCCGGAGCGGTCCAGCACCTCGGCGACCTTGCGTCGGACCACCGGCAGCTCCTGCACGCTGGTGCGGTACGCGGCGGTGGAGAACAGGCCGAGGAACCGCCGTTCGCCCACTACCCGACCGTCGGCGTCGAAGATCTTGAAGCCGATGTAGTCGAGGTACGCCGAGCGGTGCACGGTGGCCCGCGAGTTCGCCTTGGTGATGATCAACAGGCGCTTCTCGGTGACCTTCTCGTGCGCCTCGGGCGTCATCGACGACAGCGCCCGCGCCTCCGGCGAGTCCTGTCGCAGGATGCCCAGCCCGGTGCCGAGCACCGCCTCCAGCGCCGGCCCGCCCTCGGTCGAGTCCTGCACCAGCCGGTACTCGCGGTAGCCGAGGAAGGTGAAGTGGTCGTGGGCCAGCCAGCGCAGCAGCTCGACCGAGTCGGTGATGTCCTTCTCCGGCACCGGCGGCCGGTTGTCGCTGGTCCGCGCGGCGGCCAACTCGTCGGCGAGGGCGAGGGCCCGCTGGCGCATCTTGGGCCAGTCCTCGACGGCCTCGCGCACGTCGGTGAGCACCCGCTGCAACTCGCGGCGCAGCTTGTCGCGTACCTCCGGGTCACGGACCGGATCGATCTCGATCCGCATCCAGCTCTCGACCAGGTCGCCGTCGATCGCGTCGTCCGGCTCCACGTCGGCGGCGACCTCGACCAGTCGACCCAGCGGCTCCCGGCGCACCACGACCAGCGGGTGCACCAGCAGGTGCACGTCCAGGTGGTGGCTGTTGAGCAGGGCGGTCACCGAGTCGACCAGGAACGGCATGTCGTCGGTGACGATCTCGACGACGCTGTGGTGCTGCTCCGCGTCGGGTGAGTGGATCCGCAGCTTCAACTCGCCCGGCACCCGCTGCTCGGCGAGCTGGCGGTGGGCGCGTGCGGCGTCGAGCATCTCCTCGGCGGTGAAGCCGATCAGCTCCTCGTCCGGCGCGAACCGCCAGAACCGACCCACCAGGGTCGCCGCGTCGTGGTCGTCGCCGGCCAGGGCGACCGCATGGGCCACCAACCGCTCGGCGTTGGGCACCGGCTCGTCGAGTTCGGCGTCCTCCACGTCGTCCGCCAACGCCTCTGGTGGCAGGCCCAGGTCATAGAGGGTGTCGATGCTCGAACCGGTCATCCCGGTCGTTCCTGTGTCGAGTCGGCCGTAGCCGTCTCCGTCGGTCGCCGTGTCGAAGCTGTCGTCCCGGCCGGTGTCATCCTGCCGGAGGTCGGGTCCCGGTTTGATCGCCGGACGCCGGTCCATTCGGTGCCACTCCCCTCGACCCACCGCGTTGTGGGTCACTCTCGCCGCCCAGCCTAGGCCAGACCGACCGGTCGGCCCGTCGGCGTACCACCAGCCGGACTTCCGGTGCGTGACGTCGTCCTTTCGCACGTTGCGGTACGAGGTTCGGCCGGGTCAGGAGTACCCCGCCAGATGTTGTTCATCACACGAGCGCGGTCCCGTCTTTCGCCGAACGGGATACGGCGGGGCAGCCCCAGGTGTCGGGGCGTACTAGCGTGCAGGGCAGCCCGAGCAGGAGGACACCAGCCCGATGCACCGTGTGTACCGCAACCGTCACACCTCGTCACGACTGGCCGCCCTTGCCACCTGCCTGGTGATCTCGGCCACTCTGGTCGCCTGCTCCGGTGAGGACGGCCCGGAGCGCAGCGTGGACGCCTTCCTCGCCGGCTGGCCCACAGGCGATCTCCAGGCGGTCGGTTTCGTCGACCCGACCGGCAGTCGGCTGCCCGCCGCCGACGTCGCCCGGGAGATCAGGGAGCTCTCCGGCGAGCTGGTCGAGACGCCGCCCAAGCTGAGCCGGCAGGGCAAGCCCACGGTGGAACAGGACACCGCGACCAGCACGGTCCGGGTCGAGTGGACGCTGCCCGGCGACGTCACCTGGGCGTACGACCGGCCGGTTCGGCTGGTCAAGGGACGCGACGACGACTGGCAGGTGATCTGGGAGCCGCAGGTCCTCGCCGAGCAGCTCACCCGTGGCGACCGGCTCGGTCTGCGGCGTGACCCGGCGCCCCGCGCCGGCGTGCTCGACGGTGCGGGCGCGCCGCTGGTGGCCCCGCGCGCGGTGGTCCGGGTCGGGCTGGAGCCCCGCGCGGTGACCGACGTGAAGGCCGCCACCCGCGAACTGGACGCGGCGTTCCGGGCGATCCGACCGGCGATCACCCCACCGGTCGACCTGTCCGGTCTGGCCAAGCGGTTGGACGAGGCGAAGCCGGACGCGTTCGTCGAGGTCGTCACGCTGCGCGACGAGGCGTACCGGCAGATCAGGTCCCGGATCAAGGACCTGCCGGGGGCCGTCTTCTCCACCGACGAGCTGGACCTCGCTCCCACCCGCGAGTTCGCCCGGGCGGTGCTCGGCACGGTCGGTCCGGCCCAGGCCGACGACCTGAAGAACTTCCCCGACCGTTACTCCCCTGGTGACCTGGTCGGGCACGGCGGGGTACAGGGACGCTGGGACGAGCGGCTCCGTGGCGCGCCGGGCCTCACCGTGGTGGTCAAGCGGGCGTCCGGAGCCGGCACGGTGGAGCCCACCGGCACCGAGCTGTTCCAGCACGACCCACGGCCCGGCGAGCCGGTGCGGACCAGCCTCGACGTGGCCACCCAGAACGCGGCGGACCAGGCACTGCGCGGCGAGCGGCGACGCTCCGCCCTGGTCGCCGTCCGGATCGGCGACGGCGCGGTGCTCGCCGCCGCCAACGGTCCCGGCGCCTCCGGGGAGAACCTGGCCTTCACCGCCCAGGTGCCGCCGGGCTCCACGTTCAAGATGGTCAGCGCGCTCGGGCTGGTGGAACGCGGCGCGGTGACCCCGGACACCCGGGTCGACTGCCCCAAGACCCAGGTCGTCGACGGCCGGTCGTTCAAGAACTCGAACGACTTCGCCCTCGGCGAGGTGCCCTTCCGCACCGTCTTCGCCCGGTCCTGCAACACCACGTTCGCCGCCCTGGCACCGCAGCTCGGCGGCGACGGACTGGCCGCGACCGGCAAGACGCTCGGCCTGGAGGGCCAGTGGACGGTCGGGCTCGACGCCTTCACCGGCAAGGTCTCCGCGAACGGTGGCGCCACCGAACAGGCCGCCGCCGCGATCGGCCAGGGCACCACCCTGGTCAGTCCGTTGGCCATGGCGGCGGCGACCGCGGCGGTGGCCAAGGGCGGCTTCACCCCGCCGAAGCTGGTGCTCGACCCCGCCCCGGAGGGGGCGACCGAGCCGGGCCCGGAGCTGAACGCCGAGGCGGTGACGGCGGTCCGCGAGATGATGCGCGAGGTCGTGACCAGCGGCACCGGCACCGCCTTGAAGGACGCCCCGGGCGGGCCGGTGCACGGCAAGACGGGCACCGCCGAGTACGACGACAACCCGGAGAACACCCACGCCTGGTTCGTCGGGTGGCAGGGCGACATCGCCTTCGCCGTCTTCGTGGAGAAGGGCGGCTCGGGCAGCGGCACCGCCGTGCCGATCGCCGAGCGTTTCCTGCGCGCCCTGTCCCGCTGACCGCTCAGGCGGTCAGCCCGCCCGGCGCGGATGCGGGCCGGGCGGCGTCGTCGGCCGAGTCGGCGTCGGTGAACCCGTCCTCGTCGAGAGCGGCGACGTCCGGTTCCCGGTACGCCACGTCCGACTCCGACGCCCGGTGTTCGACGCCGTCCGGAGCCGGCTCCCAGTCGGTGCGGTCAGGCTCCGGCTCCCGGTCGGCCGAGAGCCCCTCGTCCGGGCCGCCCGCACCCGGGCCGGCGGCGACCGGTGCCGCCGCCAGCAGGCGCGGTCCGGCCGACGGCACGTCGGCCCCCCGGCGCGGTGCCGGAGCGGGACGTTCGACGGTCTCCGGACGCAGCCGGGGCGGCATCGAGCCGGGCGCGGTCACCGGACGCAGCCCGGCCACCAACGTGTTGACGATCTCGGCCGCGTACGCGCCGTCCGGGTCGTAGTCGGGGTCGAAGACGGTCAGCTCGACGCCGAGGCAGTGCGGGGTGTCGACCAGCCCGGCGAGCAGGATCTCCAGCTCGGCGAAGGCGATGCCGCCCGGGTCGGGGGCGTCGACCGCCGGCATCACGGCCGGGTCGAGGACGTCCACGTCGACGTGCACCCAGTAGCCGGCGCAGTCCGCGAGCTGCTCGTGCGCCCACTGGGCGGTACGGGCGGCGCCCTCGGCCCGCAGCGCCGGGACCGGCCGGGTCAGGATCCCGGCGGCCTGGAGGTCCAGCCGGTACTCGTCCTGGGCGCGGATGCCGAGCACCACCACGTCGATGTCCCGGAAGTACGGGCGTCGCCCCTCGATGGCGGCCAGGTCGGCCTGGCCCCGGCCGGTGACCAGGGCGAGGTCCTCACCAGCCGCCGCGCCCACGTACGAGGCGTTGCCCGGGTGCCGGAAGTCGGAGTGTCCGTCCACGAAGACCAGGCCGATCCGGCCGCCCACCGCCTCGCCGAGCCGGTGCATGGCCAGTGCCGAGCCGAGCAGGATCGAGCAGTCGCCGCCCAGGATCACCGGGAACTCGTCCCGGTCGATGATCGCGCCGATCCGGTCGGCCAGTCCCACCGAGTAGTCGGCGATCTCCCGGGCGTGACACACCCCGTCGCCCGGCCGCCAGTCCCCGGCGTCGTACCGGGGCGGGGTCAGGTGACCGGCGTCGCGAGCCCGCAGCCGGGGCAGCAGGCCCTGGTCACGCAGTGCGCCCGGGGCCTTGCCGCAGCCCGGCACCGAGGTGGGCGTGGGTGGACGCAGGCCGAGGTTGCTCGGCGCGTCGAGGACGGCGATCCGGCGCATGATGGGCTCCCGTCCTCCGATGTCGGGCGGGCCGGCGAACACGCCGGCCCGCGCTGGCGTGGTAAGTGACTCAGAACAGGGCGCTGGCCAGGGCCCGACGCGCCGACGCGACCGCCGGATCCTCCGGACCGGCGATGGTGAAGAGGCCGACCAGGTGCTGGCGTACCTTCTCCCGGTCCTCCCCGGCGGTCCGCCGGACCACCGAGACCAGCCGCTGGTAGGCCTGCTCGGCCAGCCCGCTGAGCACCTCGATGTCGGCGGCCAGCAGTTGCGCGTCGACGTCGTCGGGGTCGGACGCGGCGGCGGCGAGCGCCGCCTGCGGGTCCGCACCGGCCACCCGGCGGGCCAGCCCGACCTGGGCCAGTCCGGCCTCCGCCGCCGCGTCCGCCGGGCTCTCCGCCAGGATCTTGCGGTACGCCTGCTCGGCGGCGTCCAGGTCGCCGGTCATCAGGGCGTCGTCCGCCTCGTCCAGGCGCGGGTCCTCCGGCTCGGCCACGGCCACGCCGCCGGCCTTGAGCACCGCCTGGAGCCACTGGCGCAGTTGCGCCTCCGGCACCACGCCGGAGAAGGCGTCGACCGGCTGCCCGCCGACCACCGCGTACACCATCGGGATGCCCTGCACCCGGAACATCTGGGCCAGTCGAGGGTTGGCGTCCACGTCGACCTTGGCGAGCACCCAGGCGCCGCCGCCCTCCGCCGCCAACCGCTCCAGCACCGGGGAGAGCTGCTTGCACGGCTCGCACCACTCGGCCCAGAAGTCCACCACCACGGGTGTGGTCAGCGAGCGCTCCAGGACCTCGGACTGGAAGGTCGCCTCCGTCACGTCGACGACGGTGACGCCGCCGCCGACGGGGTTGCCGGGCGCGGCGGCGGGCGGGCCGGACTGGGCCGGTGCCGGGGTGGGACTGGGCGCGGCGGGGCGCAACGCGCTGAGGTCGACCGCGCCGCGGGTGAAGATCGACGAGGTGATCCGTGGGTCGCTCATGGTTACCTAGTCTCGCACGCGATTTGCCGAACTCAGGTGCAGCCACCGCCCGTGCAGTTGCCACTGTCGCCCCTGCCCAGACACCCCCGCCGGAGCAGGTGTCAGAACCGGGCGGGCTCGCGGTAAACGCCCCATTCCGCGCGCAACGCGTCGCAGATCTCGCCGAGCGTCGCCTCGGCCCGGACGGCGTCGAGCATCGCCGGGATCATGTTCTCCCCGGTACGGCTCACCGCCACCATCGCCTCGACCGCCGCCCGGGCCCGGGCGGCGTCCCGGCCGGTCTTGCGCTCGGCCAGCAACCGGCGCTGCTCCAGCTCCACCTCGTGCGAGATGCGCAGGATCTCCAGCTCCTTGGCGACCGTGCCGGTGTGGCAGTTGACGCCGACGATCTTCTTGTCGCCCTTCTCCAGCGCCTGTTGGTAGACGAACGCCGACTCGGCGATCTGGCCGGTGAACCAGCCGTCCTCGATGCCGCGCAGGATGCCGGAGGTCATCGGGCCGATGGTGTGCGGGCCCTCGCCGCCCAACGCGCGGATCCGGGCGAAGATCTCCTCCGCCTCCGCCTCGATCCGGTCGGTCAGCGCCTCGACGTACCACGAGCCGCCGAGCGGGTCGGCCACGTTGGTCACCCCGATCTCCTCCATCAGCACCTGCTGGGTCCGCAGGGCGATCTCGGCGGAGGAGTCGGTGGGCAGCGCCAGGGTCTCGTCCAGCGCGTTGGTGTGCAGCGAGTTGGTGCCGCCGAGCACCGCGGCGAGCGCCTCGACGGCCGTACGCACCACGTTGTTGACCGGCTGCTGGGCGGTCAGCGACACTCCGGCGGTCTGCGTGTGGAAGCGCAGCCAGAGCGCTTTCTCGCTGGTGGCGCCGTACACGTCGCGCAGCCAGCGGGCCCAGATCCGGCGGGCGGCGCGGAACTTGGCGATCTCCTCGAAGAAGTCGACGTGCGAGTCGAAGAAGAAGCTCAGCCCGGGGGCGAAGACGTTGACGTCGAGTCCGCGCGAAAGGCCCAGCTCGACGTAGCCGAACCCGTCGGCGAGCGTGTACGCCAACTCCTGCGCGGCGGTCGAGCCGGCCTCGCGGATGTGGTAGCCGGAGACGGAGAGCGGCTTGTAGCGCGGGATCTCCCGGGCGCAGTACTCCATCAGGTCGCCGATCAGGCGCAGGTGCGGCTCGGGGTCGAACAGCCACTCCTTCTGCGCGATGTACTCCTTGAAGATGTCCGTCTGCAGGGTGCCGTCGAGCGTCGACAGGTCGGCACCCTGCCGCTCGGCGGCGACCAGGTACATGCAGAACACCGGCACCGCCGGGCCGGAGATGGTCATGCTGGTGGTGACCGCCGCCAGGTCGATGCCGTCGAAGAGCGCCTCCATGTCGACGGCGCTGTCCACCGCCACCCCGCAGTGGCCCACCTCGCCGAGCGACTGCGGGTCGTCGGAGTCGCGGCCCATCAGGGTGGGCATGTCGAACGCGACCGAGAGACCGCCGCCGCCGGCGCCGAGGATCATCTTGTAGCGCTCGTTGGTCTGCCGGGCGTTGCCGAACCCGGCGAACTGCCGGATGGTCCAGGTCCGCCCGCGATAGCCGGTCGGGTGCAGGCCCCGGGTGTACGGGAACTCGCCCGGCCAGCCGATCCGGTCGAAGCCCGGGTACGCGGCGCCCTCCGGGGGCCCGTAGACCGGCTCGACGGGCAGCCCGGAGAGCGTGGTGAAGTCCGCGTCCCGCTTGCGCGCGGCGTCGTACCGGGCCTGCCAGCGGGCCCGTCCGGCGGCGATCTCGTCGGCGTTCATCCCCGGGCTCCTCCTTGAGTCCTCGACTGCACGTCGAGTGTAGAGCCCTTACCTGAACGATCGCTAAGGAAACTGCTACCGACCGGTAATGCCGACGGGCCCCTCAGACGGCGGGACCACCGATGGCGACGTCGTCCACCCGGATGTTGATCTCGTCGACCCGCAGCCCGTACGCCTCGATGGCCTGGGTCACGCCGGTCCGCACCGCCGAGGTCACCTCGGGCACCGCGTGCCCGGCGTCGATCACGATCACCAGGTTGACCACCGCCGAGCCGTTGGTGACGTGCGCCGAGCACCCGCGCCGGGCGTCGCCCACCTGGTCCAGCCCGACCCGGTCGAGCACCGCGTTGAAGAACCGTGCGATGTCACCGCCCAACTCGACCACACCGGGAACGGCCTTCGCGGCGGCCACCGCGATCTTCTCCACCACCTCGTCCGAGATGTCGGTACGACCACCCGCCACCGCGTCCGGCGTCATCGGCAACTCCTGCGTCATCTCGTGGTCCATCTCTCTCCAGCAGCCGTCACACCACCCCACGCGCTCTGCGAAGGCGGTGCGAGCGTAACCGTCCGAGACGGTCCGCAGTGGACTGGATTTCAGCCGGAGAGCTGGGCCAGCAGGGTGTCCGCGGCGGCGTACGGATCGATCGCACCGGCAGCGACCTCGGCGGCGAGCGCCGGCAACTGCGTACCGTCGCGCAGCGAGCCGATCCGGGCGCGCAGCGCACCCAGCGCGATCGCCTCGATCTCGGCGGCGGCCCGCGTCTCCCGGCGACGGCGCAGCTCGTCGTGCTCGACCAGCCAGCCCCGGTGCTTGTCGACGGCGGCGGCGACGTCGTCGATCCCCTCGCCCCGGACGGCGACCGCCCGCACCACCTGTGGCCGCCACTGGCCCGGTCCGCGCTCGCCGAGCGCGATCATGCCCTGGATGTCCCGGACCGTCGCGTCGGCGCCGTCCCGGTCGGCCTTGTTCACCACGAAGATGTCGGCGATCTCCAGGATGCCGGCCTTCACCGCCTGGATCGCGTCGCCCATGCCCGGCGCGAGCAGCACCAACGTGGTGTCGGCGAGCGAGGCCACCTCGACCTCGGCCTGCCCGACCCCGACGGTCTCCACCAGCACCACGTCGCAGCCGGCGCCCTCCAGCACCCGCACCGCCTGCGGGGTGGCCGCCGACAACCCGCCCAGGTGCCCCCGGCTGGACATCGACCGGATGTACACCCCGGGGTCGGTGGCGTGGTCCTGCATCCGCACCCGGTCACCGAGGATCGCCCCACCGGTGAACGGACTGGACGGGTCGATCGCCAGCACGCCGACCCGGTGTCCCCGCGCCCGCAGCGCGCGGACCAGCTCGTTGGTGGTGGTCGACTTGCCCACCCCCGGCGAACCGGTCAGACCGACCACCTGGGCCCGTCCGGTGTGCGGCGCGAGCGCCGCCGCGATGCGCGGCAGCGTCTCGTCACCCGACTCGACCAGGGTGATCAGCCGGGCCACCGCGCGTGGGTCACCCTCGCGGGCCCGTTCGACGAGCATCGGTACGTCCCGGCTACGCCGCACCGAACCGGCTGCGGCCGGCGCGCTCCCCCTCGTCTCGCTCATACCGCCGCCCTCGACCGCGACGCTCGCACGCGGTGCGTCGGGCCCGACTGCCGGGCCCGCCCGCTCACCGTGCTGCGCGTCGGGCCCGACGGCCGGGCTCGCACGATCGGCTCGTTCCTCGTGCTCACAGGTCGGTCTCGGTCGGGGCCGGGACGTGGATGATCAGCGCGTCGCCCTGACCACCGCCGCCGCAGAGCGCCGCCGCTCCGGTGCCGCCGCCGCGCCGCTTGAGCTCCATCGCCAGGGTCAGCACCAGCCGGGCGCCGGACATGCCGATCGGGTGCCCCAGCGCGATCGCGCCGCCGTTGACGTTGACCTTGTCCGGGCTGATCCCGAGGTCACGGGTGGACTGGATGCCGACCTGGGCGAACGCCTCGTTGACCTCGATCAGGTCGAGGTCGGAGACGCTCAGCCCGCCCTTGCGCAGGGCGTGCTGGATGGCGTTGGACGGCTGCGAGTGCAGGGAGTTGTCCGGGCCCGCCACGTTGCCGTGCGCACCCACCTCGGCCAGCCAGGTCAGTCCGAGTTCCTTGGCCTTCGCCTTGCTCATCACGACCACCGCAGCCGCGCCGTCGGAGATCGGCGACGAACTGCCGGCGGTGATGGTGCCGTCCTTGGCGAAGGCCGGACGGAGCTTGGCCAGCGTCTCGGCGGTGGTGTCCGGGCGGATGCCCTCGTCCTCGCTGACCACCAGCGGGTCACCCTTGCGCTGCGGGATGACCACCGGGGTGATCTCGTCGGCGAAGTGGCCGTTCTTCTGCGCGGCGGCGGCCCGCTGGTGGCTCGCGGCGGCGAAGGCGTCCTGCTCCTCGCGGCTGATCCCCCGCTCGGCGCCGTGGCGCTCGGTGGACTCGCCCATCGAGCAGCAGTCCCAGGCGTCGGTCAGCCCGTCGAGCGCCATGTGGTCCTTGACCACCACATCGCCGTACTTGTAGCCGCTCCGCTGACCGAGCAGCAGGTGCGGGGCGTTGGTCATCGACTCCATGCCGCCGGCCACCACCACGTCGAACTCACCGGCCCGGATCAACTGGTCGGCCAGCGCGATCGCGTCCAGCCCGGAGAGGCAGACCTTGTTGATGGTCAGCGCGGGCACCGACATCGGGATGCCCGCCGCCACCGCCGCCTGGCGGGCCGGGATCTGACCGGTACCGGCCTGGAGCACCTGCCCCATGATCACGTACTGGACCTGGTCGGGGGCCACGCCGGCACGTTCCAGTGCCGCGGAGATGGCGACACCGCCGAGTTTCGTCGCCGGTAGGTCCTTCAGGTTGCCCAGCAGACGCCCCATCGGGGTGCGCGCGCCACTGACGATCACCGAAGCCATGACTGCCTCCGAGGGGGTGCCGACCTGTACGCCTTAACTATCGTTCGGCCAGACTAGCGTCATGCCTGAGAACTCCCCCGTCGAGCCCGCTGCCGACTATGTCACAGACATCGGTCTACGCCGCATCGACCATGTCGGGATCGCGGTCGCCGACCTCGACGCCGCGATCGACTTCTACCAACGGACCTTCGGCATGCGGTGCGTGCACACCGAGGTCAACGCCGAGCAGGGGGTCCGCGAGGCGATGCTGACGGTCGGGCCGACCGCCGAGGGTGGCTGCGTGCAACTGCTCGCCCCGCTGACGCCGGAGTCGACCATCGGGAAGTTCCTCGACCGCAACGGACCGGGTGTGCAGCAGGTCGCGTACACCGTGGCGGACATCGACGTCGCCTGTGCGGCGCTGCGCGAGCGCGGCGTACGCCTGCTGTACGAGACGCCCCGGCGCGGCACCGCCGACTCCCGGATCAACTTCGTCCACCCCAAGGACGCCGGCGGCGTCCTGATCGAACTGGTCCAACCCGCCTGACGACACGGCGCACAGCCCGAACGCAACGCAGGTGCCGGTGCGGTGCGGGTGCGGTGAAAGGAAGGGTCCCCTGCTAACGCCTCGTGCATAGCAGGGGACCCTTCCTAACACGCAGCACCCCGCACACACGCAGTACGCCGCACATCGCGCCGTACCCCGCACACGCGCGCTACGCCGTACCCCGCACACGCGCAGCACGTCCCACGTCGCGCAGCACGTTCCACGTCGCGCAGCACGCCGCACGTGGTGTACGACGCGGCGCGCCGTCGGTACGACGAGGCTGGCCGGGGACGGCGTGCGGTGACGGGCGGGTACGACGCTGCCCGGGCCGGGCGCGGCGGCTGGCCTCACGGACGAGGTGCCGGTGGCCATTCGGTGAACCGCCTTTGACTTTCCCAGAGGCACGCCGACACCCATTCGAGTGAGACGGGGCGGCTGGAAACATAAGGACGCCGGTCCCCTTTTCCGCCTCACGCTGCGTGCCTTCGCGCTCGCC
Organism: Micromonospora sp. NPDC003241; assembly: GCF_053589795.1. Classification (NCBI taxonomy): domain Bacteria; kingdom Bacillati; phylum Actinomycetota; class Actinomycetes; order Micromonosporales; family Micromonosporaceae; genus Micromonospora; species Micromonospora sp. NPDC003241. The sequence continues at coordinate 117,774 of NZ_JBSFSO010000015.1, forward strand.
TCGGAGCTGGCAAGATCGCCACTTCCCCCCGCGGTCCGGCACCCTGTCGAGTTGACCATGTAATGAGGACGGCAAAGGGCGGCACGCTCTTGCGAAGCACCCCGGGGGGTCTGCCAGTATGTCCCAATGCCCCAGCAGCAGTCCTCCCCTCTCGCGTTCTTCGATAACGCGAACTCGCAGCCCGATTTCACGGTTGGCCTGCGCGGATACAACACCGGTCAGGTCGACGACTTCATCGGCCGGCTCAACGCCGCGCTGAGCCAGGCCAACAAGGACCGCGCCGACGCCGAGCAGGCGCTCAACGACGCCCAGCGCCGGCTCCGGCAGTCCGAGCAGCGGCTCACCGCCCTGGAGCAGAAGCTCACCGACACCAGCAAGCAGCTGGAGGAGAACAGCCGCCCGACGCTGTCCGGTCTCGGCACCCGGGTCGAGCAGATCCTCCGGCTCGCCGAGGAGCAGGCCAACGACCACCGCAACGAGGCCAAGCGCGAGTCGGAGGGCATCCTCTCCGCCGCCCGCCTCGAGGCGCGGGAGATCACCGACAAGGCCCGTGCCGAGGCCGCCGCGATGAAGGCCAGCGCCGAGCGCGAGGCGGGCAACGTCCGCACCGCCGCCGAGCGCGAGGCGGCCGAGGCGCGGGTGCAGGCCCGCCGGGAGGCCGACACGCTGCGCGCCGACGCGGAGCGGGAGACCAAGCAGCTGCGTACGGTGACCGCGCACGAGGTCGCCGAGCTGAAGTCGACCGTCGAGCGGGAGGTGGCCACCCTCCGGGCCACCGCCGAGCGGGAGATCACCCAGCAGCGGGCCAAGGCGGCCCGAGAGGCCGAGGAGAAGCGCGCCGAGGCGACCAAGCTCCTCACCGACGCCCGCGACAAGCGCGACAAGGACCTCCAGGCGCTGGAGCTGCAGCTCGCCGAGCGGCGGGAGAAGGCCGAGCGCGAGGAGTCGGAGCGGCACGCCGCCCAGGTCGCGCAGACCCAGAAGCTGGTCAGCGAGGCCGAGCAGCGGGCCCGGGCCGCGCAGGAGCGGGCCAAGGAGATCGAGCAGCGGGCCGAGGCCCGTCGGGTCGAGTCCGAGCGCAACGCGACCGAGACGGTCGAGAAGGCCAAGGCGCTCTCCGAGCGGACCCTGAGCGAGGCCCGCGCCGAGTCGCAGCGTCTGCTCAACGAGGCGCGTACCGAGGCCGAGCTGACCACCCAGGCGGCCCGCCGCGAGGTCGAGGACCTCACCCGCCAGAAGGACGCCGTCACCTCGCAGCTCGGGCAGATGCTCTCCGGCCTGGCCGGCATCGTTCCGGGCGTACCGAACAACGCGAACGCCGCCGCGGCGGCGGACAAGCCGGCGGCCAAGAAGGCCGACGAGTCCGACGACAAGGTCGCTGCGGAGACCACCAGCTGATCCGGCGGCGCGGGGCATGATCGACGGCGCGGGGTGACACCGGGTGACGGTGCCACCCCGCGCCGCCCTGCTTGTGCGGGACGTGTTCGCAACCGCTCGTCCCAGCACGTGAAGTAGGTCCCAACCGGGGCGTCCGTATCGCCCCAGGAGTCGCCGTTGCGTGTGAGGATGGGAGCATGTCGCACGGCGAGGAACTGTTCTCCCTCGGCGGGGACGTGACCACGGAGCCCAGCTTCGAGTCCGCCCTGCGAGGATACGAAAAACGGCAGGTCGACCGGTACGTTGCTCGTGCAGAGCACGAGATCGCGGCGTTGGCGGCCGAACGGGAACAGGCCTACACCCAGATCCACAAGCTGGCCGGTCAGGTCGAGGTGCTCCAGCGCGACCTCGCCCAGGTCCGCAAGCAGGTCGGCGTGGTCGACCGTGCCGCGTTCCGCCACCTCGGTCCCCGGGTGGAGCAGATCCTGGCGCTCGCCGAGGAGCAGGCCGAGGACATCCTCGGTGCCGCCCACGAGGAGATCGAGGCACGACGGGCCACCGCCGAGCACATCATCGACGAGGCGCGCGCGGAGGCCGCCAAGGCGCTCAAGGATTTCGAGATCGCGCTGGCCACCCGCCGGGCCGAGGAGGAGCGGCAGGCCGCCGCCCGTAAGGCGGACTCCGAGGCCGCTGCCCGGGCCGCCCGCGAGGAGGCCGCCCGGCTGCGCAAGGCCGCCCAGGAGGCGTTGGCCAAGGCCGAGCAGGAGGCGACCCAGCTCCGCGACGCCGCCAAGGAGATCCACACCCGGGCCCAGCAGGAGGCGGCCAAGCTGCGGGAGGCCGCCCGCGAGGTGCACGCGACCGCCCAGCAGGAGGCCACCCAGCTCCGCGACGCGGCCAAGGAGGTGCACGCGAAGGCGCAGCAGGAGGCCAAGCGCCTGGTCGACCAGGCCACCGAGGCCGGTCGCGCCACGCACGCCAAGGCCCAGCAGGAGGCCAAGCAGATCATCGACGACGCCGCCATGGCCGGCCGCGCCACGCGCGACAAGGCCCGCCAGGAGGCCGAGCGGCTGACCGCGCAGACCACCGAGGCGGCCCGACGCACCCGCACGGAGACCGAGGCGTACGCGCAGCGCATGCGCACCGAGACCGAGGCGTACGTGCAGCACGCCCGCGCTCAGGCGCAGCAGGAACTGGGCGCCTGGCGGGCCGGGGTGGAGAAGGAGGTCAACGGCCGGCGGGAGGCGGCGGACCGGGAGCTGACCGAGCGGCGGGCGACCGCCGAGCGCGAGTTCACCAGTCGTCGCGAGGAGCTGGAGAAGCAGTTCACGACCCGCAACGCCGAGCTGGACGAGCAGTACCAGGGCCGTACCGTCGAGCTGGAGTCGGGTTTCGAGACCCGCCGCGCCGAGCTGGAGTCGGAGTACACCACCCGGAAGAATGAGATCGAGCAGGGCGCTGACGCGATCCGCCAGGCCGCCGAGCAGGAGGCCGCCACGGTGCGCGCCGAGGCCAAGGAGCGGGCCACCGCGCTGCTGCGCGACGCCGGGACCGAGGCGGCCGACAAGCGCCAGGAAGCCGACGAGTACGCCACCACCACTCGCCGCGAGGCGGACGAGCACGTCACCACCGCCCGTCGCGAAGCCGACGAGTACGTGGCCTCCTCCCGACGCCAGTTCGAGGAGTACGCCGCCACCACCCAGCAGCACCTGGCCACCACGCAGCAGCACCTGGCCGCGACGCAGCAGGAGGCGGCGGCGAGCCGCCAGCAGCTCGCCCAGGTGATGCTGGAGATCGCCAAGGCCCAGCAGCAGCTCGCCGACCTGCGTCAGGAGACCTGGAAGTCCCGGCAGGAGTCCGACGACCTACAGCGCAAGCTGCTCGACCTGCGGCTCACGGCGGCGACCGGCCCCGACGGTCCGGGTACTCCCGCCGCCGTGGCCGCCTCCGCCCCAGCTGCCGCGATGGCCGCCTCCGCCACCACCTCTTCCTCCGCCACGGCGCCGGTCGCCGTCAACGGCAGCCGCCCGAGCAACAGCGTCGTCGGCGCGGCGAGCGGCCCGGGTGGCTCGGCCGACACCGCCACCAGGCCCACCGAACCTGCGGGCGACGACGGCCTGGCATCGAGGCCGGCGACCACCGGCGACGACGGACCGACCGCGAAGCCGGCGACCACCGGCGACGACGGGCCGGCGACGAAGCCGATGGCGGAGCCGGTCACTACGGTCGAGGACGCGACGGCGAAGCCGGCCACCGAGCCGACCTCGGTCGACGGCAGCACGGCGAGCGCCGGTGTGGACGGCGAGCCGACGGTGGCGGCCGTGCCGGGGGCGGGTGGCCGGGACGCCACCCCGACGAAGATCACCAGCACCGGCGAGAACGGCAAGCGCCCGACCAAGCCGACCACTGACGAACGCAGCGCCAAGCCGAGCAAGGTCACCTCAGACTGAGACAACGGCGCCCGACGGCCAGGCGGACGGGACGAACCGACGACGCCCCACAACCAGGCGGACTCGGGACGAAGCGACGCCACCGGCCGTCGGCCAAGCGGCCTCGGTGCGGAGTCACGGCCCCCAACGATCAGGCGGACTCGGGACGGGCTACGGCGGCCGACGGTCAGGGTGAGTCGGGACGGCGGTGCGCGGCCGGTCGACGGGACGCTCCCCAGGCGACGAACCGGTCGAACAGCACCCGAGGTGCCGGGCCGTCGTGCGGGTTGAGGTGGTAGAGGTCCCGCATCGCCTCGTACATCAGGCCGGCCAGATAGATGGTGAGGCCGGCGCTGTTGCCGTCGTACTCCAGCCGGAGCAGCAGTCGCGCCTCCCCGCAGGGCCAGGGCTGCCCATCGGCGCGACAGCACCAGGTCGGTCGTAACGGGGTGTGCGGGGGCCGACTGCCGACGGGTCGCGGACGCTCGGGACGGGGGCCGTCGCCCGGCATGGGCAGGCGCGTGGTGATCACGCCTGGTCACCCGGCGTACGCCGCTGTCGGCTGCCGGTCGCCCGCCACCACTGGCCCGGCGTGAGCCGGCCGGGGCGGCCCGCGTGTTGGCGCGGCAGCGGCTGGGTCGGCTGCTCCGTCCAGCCGGGCAGGTGAGTGTCCCGGCGACGGTGCGGCAGGACCGGCAGGATCACCGTCGGGCACTGGTACCACTTGCTGCGCACATCGACCTCCCTCGGGAAAGTCTGGACACATCTGCTGCTGACGCGACGCCGGATGTGGCCAGGACTGCGGGAGGGGCCGCCCACGCGGGGGAAGGCGGGGGCGGCCCCGGCCTGGACCAGCCCGCGCCCCCTCGGCAACGAACCAGTCCGGCATGGCTGACAGTCTGCTGAGCGAGCCACTACTGTCGGAAGGCATCGAGGCTGGTCGTCGTACCTCTGCGAAGTCCTGTCCCCGACGGACAATTCCGAGTGTTCCTCGGGCTGAGACTGTGGAGGCATTGTGGAGGGAACGACGGCGGACCTGATCCGGGCGCAGCTTCGCCGACTGCGCGTGGCCGCCGGGCTCAGCCAGGAGGAGTTCGGCAAGCAGGTGCACTACTCACCGTCGATGGTCTCGGCCGTCGAGACCGGCAGTCGGCCGTACGACCGGTCGTTGCTCGCCCGCGCCGACGAGGTGCTGCGCTCCGGCGGGCTGCTGGTCGCGTTGCTGCGGATCGCCGAGCGGGAGGGGCAGCCCTCGTGGTTCCTGCCGTGGCTGGACGCTGAGCGAATGGCCCGGCAACTCCGAGTGTTCGAGCCCATGCTGATCCCGGCCGTGTTGCAGACCGAAGGTTACGCCCGCGCGGTGATCCGTTGCGACGACCTGCTCAGCGACGAGGAGGTGGACCGGCGGGTCGCCGCCCGGCTGGATCGGCAGGGCATCCTCACACTGCCGGAGCCGCCGCAGCTCATCGCGGTCGTCGACGAAGCCGTCCTGCACCGGCGGGAGGAACGCTTCTGGCCGGTGATGGTGCACCAGATCGAGCACCTGATCGCCTCTGCTGCGCGACCAAACGTGAGCATCAATGTCATCCCGCTCGGTGTCGGGGTACACATCGGGCTCTCCGGGCCGTTCTCGCTGGCCCGCAGCGAGGACGGCGGCTGGGTGGCGATCATGGAGAACCAACTGACCGCCACGCCGACCGACAGCGAGGCGGACCTGGCTACGCTGTTGGCGCGCTGGGAGACGGTGCGCAACGAGGCACTGTCCCGCCAGCAGTCGATCGAACTCCTCGACAGGGTGGCGAAGTCATGGACCTGAACGGCGCGACCTGGCGCACCGCCAGCCGCAGCGGCAACACCAATTGCGTGGAGGTGGCCGACAACCTGCCCGGCGTGGTCGCGGTCCGCGACAGCAAGGACCGGCAGGGCCCGGTGCTCGCGTTCGCCCCGCAGACCTGGCGCTCGTTCATCCGGCAGGTCAAACAACACTGAGCCGGAGGCAACCGCGAGGGTGAGCGACCGCGCGGGGCGGTGACCAGCAGCAAAGCCCCACCGACCTGGTCGAGTCATCCCGGCCCACGAGCGGTCGGGCGGATCAGCAGCCCCCGATACGACGCATCTGCTGGCTCGGTCCGCCGACCCCGCATTACCCTGCCGAGCAGGACCCGACGGCCACCGAGGCCGGGCGGGACCGACACGGCTCAGGCAGCGATCAGCCCGGGCCAGAGCGGGGAGAGACCGAATGGCGCAGGACGGGCCGGAGCAGCCCGAACGTGAGCAACCCAAACGTGAGCAACCAGGGGTGGGTCAGCACGACAGCGCGAGCCAGGACGACAGGGAACAGCCCCGAGCGGGCCAGCGTGATGGGGAACAGCCTGCGGCGGGGCGGCCCAGGGCGATGGCGGTGAGCTCCGACCACGAAAGCCCGTCGACTGCCCAGATGGCCAGGGAAACGTCGGCCTCGGGGGCAATGGACGGTCCGGCCGGAGCGGAGGCGGGTCGGTTCGGTACACCGGGGCGGCCGCTACGGCGGAACAGCTTCCTGGTCGGGTTCACCGGTGCGCTCGGCGTGCTGCTCGCGTACGCCGTCTATCTGGGGTTGCGCAACGCGGCCGGGATGGTCGTGCTGGTGGTCATCGCGTTGTTCCTCGCGGTGGGCCTGCACCCGGCGGTGGTCCGCCTGCGGTCGTGGGGGGTGCCGCGCGGCCTGGCCGTGGCCATCGTGGCGCTCGTCGTGGTCGCGCTGCTGAGCGGGGGCGTACTGGCCCTGGTGCCGCCGATCCTGACCCAGTTGACCCAGTTCATCGACCAGTTGCCGAGCTACCTGGAGTCGTTGCGCCGCAACGAGACGGTCAACGACCTGGTGGAACGCTTCGACCTGATGCGGCGGGCGCAGGAGTTGGCCAGCGCGGACGTGGTCGGGCGGGCGCTGGGCGGCGTGCTCGGTGGTGCCCAGTTCCTCTTCGGCACGATCTTCCGGGTGCTCACCGTGCTGGTGTTGACCATCTATTTCCTGGTCTACTTCGACCGGATGCGCGACCTCGCGTACGCCCTGGTGCCGCGCTCGCGCCGGGAGCGGGTGCAGCTCATCGGCGACGAGATGCTGACCAAGGTCGGCGCCTACATGGTCGGCGCGCTCTCCATCGCCGTGCTGGCCGGTGTCGCCGCCTTCGTCTTCGCGCTCGCGGTGGGCCTGCCCTATCCGTTCGCGCTCGCCGTGGTCGTGGCGATCACGGATCTCATCCCGCAGATCGGCGCGACGCTCGGCGCGGTGGTCGTCAGCCTGGTCGGGTTCGCCACCGAACCGTCCGTCGGCATCGCCTGCGTGGTGTTCTTCGTGATCTATCAGCAGATCGAGAACTACCTGTTCTACCCCAAGATCATGCGCCGGTCGGTGCACGTCAACGAGGTGGCGGCGCTGGTCGCCGCGCTGCTCGGGGTGTCGCTGCTCGGCGTGATCGGCGCGCTGATCGCCATCCCGACGGTCGCCGCGATCCAGATCGTCCTCCGCGAGGTGGTGATCCCCCGCCAGGACCGCCGCTGACCACCAGCGGGCTCGCGTCGTCGCCACCGGCGGGATCGCCGCGCGAGTGCCGCACCGGCCGACAGGTGGGACCCGGGGGTCAGTCGGCGCGACGCTGCTCCGGGCCGGTGACCGGGATGTCCGCGAAGGCGGCCACCGTACGGTCGGCGTACGCGCTGGCGTCGCCGGTCTCCATCGGGCCGTCCCAGGTCGTCGGCAGCGGCACCGACGCCGCCGGGTTGACCCGCCGGACCACCTCGTCCAGCACCGTCTCGGCGTCGCCGACCCAGAGGTGCTTCGCGCCCGGTACCCCGACCACCTCGGCCTGCGGCACTGCGGCGAACCGCTCGCGGGCCTCCTCGGGGCGGAGGTAGTCGTCGAACTCCGGCACCAACGCGGTCAGCGGTCGGCCGAACTCCGCCCAGTGGGCCAGGTCGGCCGCCTCGGAGAAGCGCAGCGGCGGGGAGAGCAGGACCGCGCCGGACACGGCCGGGTCACCGCCGTACTTGAGCACCAGGTCGGTGCCGAACGACCAGCCCAGCAGCCAGATGTTCGGCAGCTCGTGGAACTCGGCGTACTCGATGGCGGCGGCCACGTCGTACCGCTCGCCGACAGCCGAGTCGAAGCTGCCCTCGCTGGTGCCGCGTACGCTGCTGGTGCCCCGGGTGTTGAACCGCAGCACGGCCAGGTCGGCCAGCGCGGGCAGCCGCCAGGCGGCCTTGCGGAACACGTGGCTGTCCATCATCCCGCCGTGGGTGGGCAGCGGGTGCAGGCAGACCAGCGTGGCCACCGGCTCGCGGTCGACCGGGCGGGCCAGCTCACCGACCAGCCGCAGTCCGTCCGCGGTGTGCAGCTCGATGTCCTCCCGGCGACCGGGCAGGATCGACGACGCGCGAATGGGTGCACTCACCCCTCCATCCTCCCGTCCCACCGTCCCTGCCGCCCGGCCAGGTGACAAAGATCGCCGGAAGGCGGGTCCGGACGGCCCGCGTCTCGGCACCTCGGCGTCCCGCTACTGGGCGCGTAGCCACCTGGGGTGGCGGTGTATCGCGCAGACGACACCCGCGAAGCCCTCATCGCCGGCGTCCTCACCCGCATCCTCGATTCGACGGGCGGCCGGCAGCGGGCGGGCAGGCCCAGCCGGCGGGCCGGCGTTCATCCGTAGCGGCGGGTGCCGGGCCGAACTCGCGATGGGCGGACCGCGCGATGGGCGGGGCGGCGTTCAGCCGTGGCGGGGGGCGCTGCGGCCGCGCTGGATTCCCGGTGTCCGCCGGTCCCGGGCGCGCCAGCAGCCGGTGTGCCAGTGCCGCCGGTCGGTCAGGTCGCCCCGGTCGTCGGCCGGCCAGGCGACCAGATGCGCCACGCCGGGCCGGATCTCCTGGTCGCAGCCGGGACAGCGGTACGTCTTGGTCGACCCGCCGCCGCTGATCGCGCGTACCTGCCAATCGCCGTCCCGCCACTGCTGCACCGAGGCGACTCCGTGCCGGGCACGTTCGGCGTCCAGACGCGTGTCATCGTCACGGCGGGGACGGTTGCGACGAGGGCTCACGTCACCCAGCGTAAGGCCGGGTGGCACCGTGCTTCTCGTCGCCCGGCGGGGGCTGCTTGTTAGGAGGGGACCCTTCCTATACCCCAGGCGTTAACAGGAGCGACCGGCGATAGGACCGGCGGGTCTGCGGCGAGCCTCGACACGTCGGCCGCCGGCGTTGTCGTCACCGGAAGCTGACGCTCGATCCGGGATCGAGTGGTATCCGAGCGCGACGATGACCACTCGATCCCGGATCGAGCGTGATCTTGCGGTGGAGGCGACAGCCTGGGCCTGAGCAAGGCGGTTCGCATGCCCGCTTCTGGCCGCGATCCGCGTGCCGACTCGACTCGGCAGGTGACCAGCGTGAGCAGCAGAAAGCGGTCGCTACGGTCGCAGGCTATCCTCGGTCCACCGGAAGGTCAGCGGAAGCCGCGTCCGGTGCGGTCGCCGAGGTGACCGGCGGTGACCAGTTGCTCCAGCAGTGGAGCCGGGGCGAAGCCGGGATCGCGCAGTTCCCCGTACAACCGCCGCTGCACGGCCAGCGCGACGTCCAGGCCGATCGCGTCGAGCAGTGCGAACGGTCCGGTCGGGTAGCCGCAGCCGAGCTTCATCGCGTGGTCGACGTCGTCGGTGCCGGCGTACCCAGCCTCCAGCATCCGCACCGCGTCGTTGAGGTACGGGAACAACAGCGCGTCGACGATGAAACCGGCCCGGTCGTCGCAGACCACCCCGGTCCTGCCCAGCGTGGCGCAGACCGCCCGCGCCGTGTCGACGGCCGCCACCGAGCTTCGGATCGTCCGGACGATCTCCACGACTGGGGTCGCCGCACCGGGGTGGACGAAGTGCAGGCCCACCACGTCGTCCGGACGCCCGGTCGCCATCGCCAGGTCGATCACCGGCAGCACGGAGGTGGTGGTGGTCAGCACGGTGCCCGGCTTGCAGACTGCGGCCACCTCGGCGAGGAGTGCCTTCTTGACGTCGAGGTCGTCGGCCACCGCCTCGACGACCAGGTCGACGTCGGCCAGCTCGGTCGACGCCGTCGACCAGGTGATCCGGTCGAGGGCGGCGTCGCGGTCGGCCTCGCCGAGCCGGTCCTGGGCCACGTTCTCGTCCAGTGCGGTCCGCACCGCCGCGCCGGCCGTCGCCGGGTCACCGGATTCGGGGCCGACCGCGACGACCTGGTATCCGGCGGCGGCGAAGACCGCGACGAGTCGGTGCGCTGACGCGCCCGCTCCGACCACCCCGACGGTGCGTACCGGGTCGGTGGGTGGCTCCCCCGCCGGTGCCGGCGTCTGCGCGTCGGGGACGACCTGCGACGAGCCGGGCCGCTCGTAGGTGTAGAAGCCCCGGCCGGACTTCCGCCCGAGCAGTCCGGCGGTCACCATCTGCCGCAGCAGCGGCGCCGGGGAGTGGCGGCGGTCCCGGCCGCCCCGGCGGTACATGGTGTCCAGGACCTCGTACGACGTGTCCAGCCCGATCAGGTCCATCAGGGCCAGCGGGCCCATCGGCAGTCCGGCACCGAGCTTCATCGCGACGTCGATGTCCTCGCGGGTCGCGTAGCGAGCCTCGACCATCGTGACGGCGTGGTTGAGGTAGCCGAAGAGCAGCGCGTTGGCGACGAACCCGGCGCGGTCGCCGATGGTGACGTCGACCTTGCCGAGTCGCGCGCAGAGCGCCTCCACGTCGGCCACCACGTCGTCGGCGGTGACGACCGTACGCACGACCTCGACCAGCTTCATCACCGGCGCCGGGTTGAAGAAGTGGATGCCGATGACGTGCTCGGGCCGGCCGGTGGCGACCGCGATCTCGGTGACGCTCAACGAGGAGGTGTTGGTGGCGAGGACGGCCCCGGGCTTGCAGATCCGGTCCAGGTCGGCGAAGAGCCGTCGCTTGAGGTCGAGGCGCTCGGGCACCGCCTCGATCACCAGGTCGACCGCGTGCAGGGCGTCCAGCCCAACCGCGAAGGTGACCCGGCCGTGCAGGGCGTCCCGGTCGGCGGCGGCGAGTCGGCCCTTGGCCACGGCCCGGTCGGTCGAGCGGGTCAGCGTGGCGCGGCCACGGTCCAGGGCGTCGTCGGTGATCTCGACGGCCACCACGTCGACGCCGCTGCGGGCGAAGACCTCGACGATGCCGGCACCCATGGTGCCCAGACCCACCACACCCACGCTGGTGAACTCGCGCGCCACGCCCGGCCTCCCCTTGTCCGCGGAACCGGCGACCGGACTTTAACGGTCGCTCAGGTCATGCGCGCGAGTCTGCCACGTGGCGCGGGCCTGTCCAGACGCGGTGGGGTTTGTCACCGCGCCGGGCACAGGTCGGCGTTCGGGCTCAGGTCAGCGGCCGGGCGCACAGGTCAGGAGCCGCCGGTGATGGCGCGCGTGGCGGGCGCGGCCGGCAGCGGCAGGGTCGGTCGCCGCTCCTGACGCGGCACCCCGAAGCTGAATCCCACCGGGTCGGTGCGGGCCACGCCCGGGTCGAAGAACCGCAGGTCGGTACGTCCGATCCGGATCACGTCGCCGTCGCTCAGTCGGGTCAGCTCGGTGATCCGACGTTCGTTCACCCAGGTGCCGTTGGTCGAGCCGAGGTCCACCAGGGACACTCCCTCGCCGGCCAGCCAGATCTCGGCGTGCCGACGACTCAGGTGCGGGTCGTGCACGACGATGTCGACCGCCGGGTCGCGGCCGATCACCTGCGGCTGGCGACGCAGCCGGAACCCGAGCCCACGCATGGGTCCGGCGGCCACTGTCAGCAGCGGCATCAGTTGCGGATATTCCTCCATGGACAGTCGGACCTCCACCCCGCGCGGCCACCCCCGCGTCAGCCTGCCACCACCGGGCGGCCACCTCCACCACCCGGCCAGTCATCACCGAGTAACCGGCCGGACACCTTCCGTTCGGCCCTTTCGGTGGACAGGGCGCCGGCCTCCCGGCGAAAACTGCTGCTCAGTCCGATTCAACCATCCGCCGCCCAGTGCGTTGAGCCCCGCACCACTCCCCTACCTGTGAGTAATATTCAGGTCTAGACTTCCGCCATGACGGCTGTCCACCGCCCCGGCACCCCGATGATCGAGGGCCACCACCTGATCTCGACCAATCCGGCCACCGGCGACGAGGCGGGCCGCGTACCGGTCGCCACCGTCGTGGACGTCGAGCGCACCGTCGCGAGTGCCCGCGCCGCCGGTCTGTGGTGGGCCGGACTCGGCTTCGACGGGCGACGGGAGCGTCTGCTGCGCTGGCGGCGACTGCTCGCGCAGCGGATGGAGACGCTTGCGGAGCTGGTCCACGCCGAGGGCGGCAAGCCGGTCGCCGACGCGCTGGTCGAGATCGTGTCCGCCGTCGAGCACGTCGACTGGGCCGCGAACAACGCCCGCCGGGTGCTCGGCGCCCGTCGGGTCCGCTCCCGGCTCATCCTGGCCGAGTTCTCGGCCCACCTGGAGTACCAGCCGTACGGGGTGGTCGGGGTGATCGGGCCGTGGAACTACCCGGTCTTCACCCCCATCGGCTCCGCCGCGTACGCGCTGGCCGCCGGCAACGCGGTCGTCCTCAAGCCGAGCGAGTACACCCCGGTGGTCGGCCAGTGGTTGGTCGACACGTTCGCCGAGGTGGTGCCCGAGCAGCCGGTGTTCAGCGCGGTGCACGGCCTCGCCGACGTGGGCGCGGCGCTGTGCCGGTCCGGGGTCGACAAGCTCGCCTTCACCGGCTCCACGGCGACCGCCAAGAAGGTGATGGCCGCGTGCGCCGAGTCGCTGACCCCGGTGCTGCTGGAGGCCGGCGGCAAGGACGCGATGATCGTGGACACCGACGCCGACCTGGACGCCGCCGCCGAGGCCGCCGTCTGGGGCGCGATGACCAACGCCGGGCAGACCTGCATCGGCATCGAGCGGGTCTACGCGGTGGAGCCGGTCTTCGACGCGTTCCTGGACAAGGTGGTCGAGCGTGCGGGCCGCCTCACCGTGGGCCCGGACGACGCCGACGTCGGCCCGATCACCATGCCCAGCCAGCTCGACGTCATCCGGCGGCACATCGACGACGCGCTGACCCGGGGCGGGCGCGCCGCCCTGGGCGGACGGGACGCGGTACGGCCGCCGTACGCGCACCCGACCGTGCTGGTGGACGTGCCGGAGGACTCCACCGCCGTACGCGAGGAGACCTTCGGCCCGACGCTGACCGTGAACCGGGTCCGGGACGCGGACGAGGCGCTCGCCCGGGCCAACGCCCTGCCCTACGGTCTGGGCGGTTCGGTCTTCGGGCGGCGTCGGGCGGTGGCGATCGCCCGCCGGCTGCGCTCCGGCATGGCGTCGATCAACTCGGCGCTCACCTTCGCCGGCATGTCCACGCTGCCGTTCGGCGGGGTCGGCGAGTCGGGGTTCGGCCGCATCCACGGCGAGGACGGGCTGCGCGAGTTCGGGCGGGCCAAGGCGGTGACCCGTCGCCGGGGCCGGACCCTGCTCCCCTCGACCACGTTCGACCGCACCCCCGCTGACGTGGCCCGTCTCGTCAAAGCGGTCAAGATGCTCTACGGCAGGTGAGCGCGGGGTCCGGAACCCGCCACTGTCGGAAAGCCGATCATCGTCAGCTTCGATACGGGACAGAGGTTTAGCCTCGGTAGCCGCGACGGTACATTCCGTTAAATGCGCCCCCATCGATTGCGATTCCATCTCGTGGACAAGGACGGCTCATGGGCCGCGCGGCAACGCCAGCGCCGCGCCGAATGGCTGGTCCGGACGTTTCCCCGACTGTCCGAGATGCACGTGATCGACCTTGGTGGACGCCTCGGCACGTGGACCCGTGCGGCCGTCCGGCCGGCCCGCGTACACGTGGTCAATCTGGAGCGACCCGCCGTCGACGTGCCCGAGTGGGCCGAGGTCGACCAGGCAGACGCCTGCGACCTGCCGGCCCACATCACCGGGCGCCGCTACGACCTGGTCTTCTCCAACTCGGTGCTGGAACACGTGGGTGGGCACGAGCGCCGGCTGCGGTTCGCCGAGGCGGTGCACACGCTGGCCGAGCGGCACTGGGTGCAGACGCCGTACCGCTACTTCCCGATCGAGCCGCACTGGATCGCGCCGGGCATGCAGTTCCTGCCGGTACGTCTGCGCACCGCGGTCGCCCGGCGGTGGCCGCTCGGGCACAAGGCCACCCACACCCACGACGCGGCCATCCACCAGGTGCTCTGGACCGAGTTGCTGGACCGGTCCCAGATGCGGCACTACTTCCCGCAGTCCCGCATCCTGGTGGAACGGGTCGGCGGCCTGCCCAAGTCGCTGATCGCGGTCCGGACCACGATCCCCCGCCAACGCACCACCTGACCGCGCGGACACACCGCAGGACCGGCGGCGGCCCCGGGAGTTCCGGGCCGACCGTCAGAAGAGGGTCAGTTCGTCGCGCTCGATGCCGCGCAGCCGGTCGTAGTCGACGACCACGCACCGGATGCCGCGATCCCGGGCGAGCACCCGGGCCTGCGGCTTGATCTCCTGCGCGGCGAAGACGCCGGCCACCGGGGCGAGCAGCGGATCACGGTTGAGCAGTTCGAGGTAGCGGGTGAGCTGCTCGACGCCGTCGATCTCGCCCCGGCGCTTCACCTCGACCGCGACCGTGCCCTGCTCGGCGTCGCGGCAGAGCAGGTCGACCGGCCCGATGGCGGTCATGTACTCGCGGCGGACCAGCGTGTACCCCTCGCCCAGCGTCTCCGGGTTGGCGGCCAGCAACTCCTGCAGGTGCGCCTCCACCCCGTCCTTGCGCAGGCCCGGATCGACACCGAGTTCGTACGAGGTGTCCTGGAAGATCTCCTCCAGGGTGATCCGCAGCTCCTCGCCGGCCTTGTTGACCACCCGCCACACCCCGGGCGCCTCCTCCAGCCGACAGGGCGGGCTCATCCAGTTCAACGGCTTGTAGGCCCGGTCGTCGGCGTGGATGGACACCGAGCCGTCCGCCTTCACCATCAGCAGCCGGGTGGCCGGCGGCAGGTGGGCCGAGAGGCGTCCGACATAGTCCACCGAGCATTTCGCAATCACCAACCGCACCCGACGAGGGTAGCGGAGACCCCGGGCATCGCCGCCGAGCGGCACTGGCGCGCCGGTGCCATGCTGAGATGGTGCTCGAAGTACTGACCGGTACCGGCCTCGCCGCCTCGGCGGGGCTCAACGCCTACATCCCGCTGCTGCTGATGGGCACGCTGGCCCGTTTCACCAGCGTCATCGACCTGCCCGGCGGCTGGCAGTGGCTCGGCAACGACTGGGTGCTGGGCATCCTCGCGGTGCTGCTCGTCGTCGAGGTCGTCGCGGACAAGGTCCCGGTGGTGGACCACGTCAACGACGTGGTGCAGACGGTGGTCCGCCCGACCGCCGGTGGGCTGGCCTTCGGTGCCGGCTCCGCCTCGGAGACCGTGACGGTCAGCGACCCGGACAGCTTCTTCGCCGACGGCGGCCAGTGGTTGCCGGTGATCGTCGGTGTGTTGATCGCGCTCGGCGTACACCTGCTCAAGTCCGCCGCGCGGCCGGTCATCAACGCGACCACGGCCGGTTTCGGCGCCCCGGTCGCGAGCACCGCCGAGGACGCGACCAGCGTGGTGATGTCCCTGGTGGCGATCGTGCTGCCGGTGCTGGTGCTGGTGTTCCTGGTCGCGTTCGCGTTCTATCTGCCGTGGTTCCTGCGCCGACGCGCGGACCGACGCCGCGAGCGCCAGGCTGCCCGGGACGCCGGCTTCCGGGTCTGATCCCCAGGTACGCGGGACCGACCGGTTGCGTAGTGGATCTACGCTGCCCTGCATGACGTACCACCCGCCTCCGGTCCCGCCCCGCAACAACCGCCCGCTGAGGATCGTGCTCGTCGTGGTGGGGGTGGTCGTCGCCCTCTGCTGCCTGGGTGGTGCGGTCGGCGGCTGGTTCCTCTACCAGACCGTGCAGGACGCGGTCGGCCCGGCCCGCAGCACCACCGGCGAGTATCTGGACGCCCTCCGGGACGGCGACCACCAGCGCGCCTACGACCGTCTCTGCCAGCGGCAACGCGACCAGGTCACGGCGGACGAGTTCGCCCTGCAACGGCAGGCGATGCCGAAACTGGTGGAGTACGACATCACCGGGATGCGGGTCTCCACCAACAACGGCCGGACCACCGGCACCGCCTCGGTACGCCTGGAGACGGCCAACGGCGAGACGAACGAGTCGATCAGCCTGCTCCGCGAGGACGGCGAGTGGCGAGTCTGCCCCTGACTATCGGCGAACCGGTCCTGACGAACCCTCCGAAAGCCTAAAATTAGGGCAAATTCAACGGAGGAGGTTGGGTCATGACCGCAGCGATGGAGATGCCCCGGGTCCAGGAGTGTGTGGTGTCCGCCTGCGCGTACAACCACACCGGCGACTGCAACGCCTTCGCCATCACGATCGGCAGCATGGACCACGCACACTGCCACACCTTCATCGAGATGCCGGCCGTACGCGCCGGAATCGACGGCCAGGTGGCCCAGGTGGGCGCGTGCCAGCGGGCCGACTGTCGGCACAACGCGCAACTGGAGTGCCAGGCCCCGGCGATCAAGGTCGGCCCCGACGCCGACATGGCCGACTGCATGACGTACAGCCACCGCTGATCCACCGCCCCGGGTGGCGTCCGCCGGGCGGACGGACCCGGGATTGTGCAGAACCGCACAGCACGACGACGGTGACGCCCGGGTCCGACACGCCCGTGACGGGGAGGAACCACCACCCCCGGTGCGGACGGCGGACCCGGGCGGGCCGCACACTTGACGGCATGAGTGACGACGTCGCGATCCACGTCCGGGGCCTGCGCAAGGCGTACGGCGACAACGTCGCCGTGGCCGATCTGGACCTCGACGTCCACCGGGGCGAGGTGTTCGCCCTCCTGGGCCCGAACGGCGCTGGCAAGACCACCACGGTGGAGATCCTGGAGGGCTACCGGCAGCGCGACGCCGGTGAGGTCCGCGTACTGGACACCGACCCCTCCTTCGCCCACGGCTCCCGGTCGGGCGGCACCCGCACACCGGGCCGCTCGGGCCGTTCAGGCCGCTCGGTGCGCGACTGGCGTGGTCGGGTCGGCATCGTGCTCCAGGGCACCGGCGAGTTCGACGAGCTGACCGTGGCCGAGGTGGTGCACCACTTCGCCGGCTTCTACCCCGACGGCGACGACCCGGACAAGGTGATCGCCCGGGTCGGACTCACCGCCAAGGCCACCGCCCGTACGCACACCCTCTCCGGCGGGCAGAAGCGCCGCCTGGACGTGGCGCTGGGCATCATCGGCCGCCCCGAACTGCTCTTCCTCGACGAACCGACCACCGGTTTCGACCCGGAGGCCCGCCGCGAGTTCTGGGAGCTGATCCGGGACCTCTCCGCAGCCGGCACCACCATCGTGCTCACCACGCACTACCTGGACGAGGCCGAGGCGCTCGCCGACCGGGTGGGCGTCATCGCCGGTGGCCGGCTGGTCGAGGTCGCCGTACCCGCCGAACTGGGCAACCGGCAGGAGGCGCTGGCCACGGTCTCCTGGCGTACGCCGGAGGGCACGTCGGAGAGCGCGCAGAGCGCGACGCCGACGGCGCTGGTGACCGAGCTGGCCGCGCGGTTCGGTGGCGAGGTGCCCGGCCTGACCGTCACCCGGCCCACGCTGGAGGACATCTACCTGCGGATGATCGGACACTGATGACCACCACCACCCGACCGGACGCCCCGGTCGCCGCCCCCGCCACCCGCCGTCTCGGCCCCTCCGCGCTCGCCCTGCGCCAGGGCCGCATGGAGATCCGGCAGTTCCTGCGCAGCCGGGAGTCCGTCGTCTTCACGCTGGGCTTCCCGATCATCATGGTGCTGATCTTCGCGTCGATCTTCGACGGCGACCTCGGCGAGGGCGTCAGCTACACGCAGTACTTCATCACCGGCATGATCGCCACCGGCCTGATGACGGTCAGCTTCCAGAACCTCGGCATCTGGATTCCGATCGAGCGGGACCGGGGCGTGCTCAAACGCTACCGGGGCACGCCGATGCCGAAGTGGGTCTGGTTCGCCGGCAAGGTGATCATGGTGCTGGTGACCGGCGCGGTGATGACCGCCCTGCTGCTCACGGTCTCGGTGCTGCTGTTCGACCTGACCCTGCCGACGACCGCGACGGCCTGGATCACCTTCGGCTGGGTCAGTGCGCTCGGCATCACCGCCTGCACCCTCTGCGGCATCGCGATCTCGTCCCTGGCCCGTACGGCGCGCAGCGGCTCGGCCGTGGTCACCCCGGTCGCCCTGGTGCTCCAGTTCATCTCCGGGGTGTTCTTCGTCTTCACCAACCTGCCGAGCTGGATGCAGCAGGTGGCGGCCATCTTCCCGCTCAAGTGGATGTGCCAGGGGCTGCGGGCGGTCTTCCTGCCGGAGAGCTTCGGCGCCAACGAGCCGGGCGGCTCGTTCGAGCTGACCCGGGTCGCGCTGGTGCTGGGCGCCTGGTGCGTGATCGGCCTGGTGCTCTGCCTGACCACCTTCCGCTGGACCACCCGCCGCGACGGCTGAGGTGCAAGGAAGGGCACCTTATTAACGCCTGCGGTAGAGCAGGGGTCCCCTGCTAACAGCCCGACGCCACTCGACGGGCGACGCCGTTAAAAGGGGTCCCCTGCTATGCACGAGGCGTTAGCAGGGGACCCCTCCTTTCAATCGGTCAGTACGAGTAGAAGCCCTGGCCGGTCTTGCGGCCCAGGTCGCCGGCGGTGGCCATGCGCTGGAGCAGCTCCGGCGGGAAGAACTTCTCGTCACCGGTGTCGGTGTAGATGTTGCGGGTGGCGTTGAGCAGCACGTCGACGCCGGTCAGGTCGACGGTGGCGAGCGGACCCATGGCGTGCCCGAAGCCGAGCTTGCAGGCGGTGTCCAGGTCCTCGGCGGAGATCACGCCGGTCTCGACCAGCCGGACCGCCTCCATCGCCAGGGCGGTGATCAGCCGGGTGGTGACGAAGCCGGCGATGTCCCGGTTGACCACCACCACGGTCTTGCCGATCTCCTCGGCGAACGACTTCGCCGTGTCGAGCGTGGCGTCGGTGGTCTTGTAGCCCCGGATCAGCTCGCAGAGCTTCATCATCGGCACCGGCGAGAAGAAGTGGGTGCCGACGACCGCCTCGGGCCGCTCGGTGACCGCCGCGATCTGGGTGACCGGGATGGCCGAGGTGTTGGTGGCCAGCACCGCGTCGGACTTGCAGATCTTGTCCAGCGCGCGGAACACCTCGTGCTTGATCTCCAGCCGCTCGAAGACGGCCTCGACCACGATGTCCGCGTCGGCCGTCGCCTCCAGGTCGGTGGTGGCCGTGATCCGCTCCAGCGCCGCCTCGGCGTCGTCGGTGGAGATCTTGCCCTTCTCCGCGAACTTGCCCAGCGACGTACGGATGCCGTCCAGACCGCGCCGGGTGGCCGCGTCGTCCAGGTCCCGCAGCACCACCTGCCAGCCCGCCTGTGCCGCCACCTGTGCGATGCCCGAGCCCATCAGCCCGGCGCCCACGACCGCGAGTCGACCCGCCATCTGATACTCCCTCGCTGCGATTTCGAGTGTCTGCCTGCACCCTAGTCGGCGAGCCTGAACGACGGCTAAGGAGGGAGAGCCGCTGCTCAGATGGTGAGTTCGGGTTCCTTCGGCGCGGTGGCGCGCTCCACCTCGATGCCGAGCGCCCGCAGGTCGGCCACGAAGTCGGGGTATCCCCGGTCGACGTGGTGCACGTGCGACACCTCGGTCACCCCGTCGGCGCAGAGCCCGGCGATGATCAGTCCGGCGCCGGCACGGATGTCGGTGGCGCGTACCGGTGCGCCGGAGAGCTGGTCGCGCCCGCGTACCACGGCGTGGTGCCCGTCGGTCTTGATGTCCGCGCCCAGCCGCATCATCTCGTTGGCGAACATGAACCGGCCGTCGAAGATGTTCTCGGTGATCAGGGACGCGCCCTCGCTGAGCGCGGCGAGCCCGATCGCCATCGGCAACAGGTCGGTGGCGAAGCCTGGGTAGGGCAACGTCACCACGTCCACCGCCCGGGGACGGTCGTCCATGCGTACCCGGAAGGCGTCCGGCCGCGTCTCCACCAGGCCGCCGGCCGCGACCACCTTGTCCAGCGCGACCTCCAGGAAGGCCGGGTCGAGACCGGTCACGGTCACGTCGCCACGGGTCATCGCCGCGCCGAACGCCCAGGTCCCGGCGACGATCCGGTCACCCACCGTGGCATGGCGGACCGGCTGCAACCGGGGTACGCCGACGATGGTGATCGTGGAGGTCCCCTCCCCCTCGATCAGCGCGCCCATCCGCTGGAGCATGGTGCAGATGTCCACGATCTCCGGCTCGCGGGCGGCGTTCTCGATCACGGTGGTGCCCTCGGCCAGCACCGCCGCCATGACCAGGTTCTCGGTCGCGCCGACGCTCGGGAAGTCCAGCGTGATCTCCGCGCCCCGCAGACCGTCCGGCGCGGAGGCGATCACGAAACCGTGCTCACCGGAGATGTCGGCGCCCATCCGGGTCAGCCCGGAGATGTGCATGTCCAGACCGCGCGAGCCGATCGCGTCGCCGCCCGGGTGGGCCACCCGGACGTAGCCGCGCCGGGCCAGCAGCGGCCCGAGTACGCAGATCGAGGCCCGCAGCCGACGGACCAGGTCGTAGTCGGCCTCGACGCCGGGTTGTTCCGGCACGTCGATGGTGACCGAGCGGGACCGGGGCACCCCGCCGACGGCGACCATCGGGTCCACCGGCTCGTCGGCGTCGAAGCGGACGCCGCAGCCGAGTCGGCGCAGCACCTCGCCCATGATGGCGATGTCGGTGATCCGGGGCACGTTGGTGATCACCGTCCGACCCGGCGCCAGCAGCGCGGCGGCCATCAGCTTCAACGCGGAGTTCTTCGCGCCGACCACGTGCACGGTGCCGGCGAGCCGGGCGCCGCCGCGTACCCGGATGACGTCGACGTCGGCGACCGCCGCGTCACCCGCGTCACCTGGGCCGACCCCGCTGGACCAGCCCGTACCGGCCGTCGGCCGGGTCGGGATCGTCAGGTCCGGTATCCGTAGGCTGTGCGTCATGGCCGTCCACCTCACGCGCATCTACACCAAGGCCGGCGACGCCGGCATGACCAGGCTGAGCAACAACGAGCAGGTGCCGAAGAACGATCCACGGATCGCCGCGTACGCCGACGTGGACGAGTGCAACGCCACGATCGGTGTGGCGCTCGCCCTGGGTGGGCTCGACGACGGGTTGCGGGCGGTGCTGGGGTCGATCCAGAACGACATGTTCGACGTGGGGGCGGACCTCTCCACCCCGGTCGAGCCGGACCCGAAGTACCCGCCGCTGCGGGTGACCGAGGAGTACGTCGAGCGCCTTGAGGGCTGGTGCGACGAGTACAACGGGCGCCTGAGCAAGCTCGACTCCTTCATCCTCCCCGGCGGCACCGCGGGTGCGGCACTGCTGCACGCGGCGCGGACCGTCGCTCGGCGCGCCGAGCGGTCGGCATGGGCCCTCGTCGCACACGACCCCGACCGGACCAGCCATCTCCCGGCAAAGTATCTCAACCGGTTGTCGGATCTACTCTTTATTCTGGCAAGAACGGCAAATCCGGACGGAGACGTGCTATGGGTTCCGGGCGGAGGTCGTTGACGCTCGGAGCACTGCACCACGTGGAGGTCTGGGTACCCGACCTGGGCGTCTCGATGCGCAGTTGGGGCTGGCTCCTCGGCCAGTTGGGTTGGACCCCTTTCCAGGAGTGGCCGGCCGGTCGGTCCTGGCGGCTCGGCCCGACGTACCTGGTGTTCGAGGAGTCCCCCGCGCTCTCCGGGCGGCGGCACGACCGGCTCGCGCCCGGTCTGAACCACCTGGCCTTCCACGCCGGCTCACCGGCCGCCGTCGACCGCCTGGTCGCCACGGCCCCCGAGTACGGCTGGACGCTGCTGTTCCCCGACCGCCACCCGCACGCCGGCGGCCCCGACACCTACGCCGCCTACCTGACCAACGGCCAGGGCTACGAGGTAGAACTAGTCGCAAGCCCCCCGGACCGATAGCGCCACGAGGTCACGCAAAGGGAGCTTGTAGGCCGTGACAGGGCCGCAAACGGCGACCAGCCGCCACGCTGACCGAGAACCCCCCGCTGGGCAGCACACCGAAGCCGCTACAAACGCTCCGGCCTGCCGAACGTCAGGTTTCCGGGGGAGCCCACCCGCGCAGGGATCAAGCCTGACCGCCCGGAGCGGGTGG
>NZ_JBSFSO010000016.1:0-135486 GCF_053589795.1 Micromonospora sp. NPDC003241
ATCGGACCACCGATCTCAAACCGGCCCGTCGGATTCACCAACAACCGATACCCCTCGACATCCAACCCCAGACTCTCCAACTCCGGCCCGATCACATGCTCCCGCACATCCGGAGTGAGCAACGACTCCAACGAGATGTCGGCAGCGTGCTGACTCGACACCACCACCGTGTTCAACCGCACCGGACGCAGACCCTCGTACTCGATGGTGACCTGCGTCTTACCGTCCGGACGCAGATACGGCACCGTCCCGTCCTTACGCACCGCCGACAACCGACGCGCCAACCGATGCGCCAACGCGATCGGCAACGGCATCAACTCCGGCGTCTCCGAACACGCAAAACCAAACATCATCCCCTGATCACCGGCACCCTGCGCATCCAACGCGGACTCCGACGAACCCGTCCGCAACTCGAAGGCGTTATCCACACCCTGCGCGATATCCGGCGACTGCGCCCCAATCGACACACTCACCCCACACGACGCCCCGTCGAAGCCCTTCTTCGACGAGTCGTAGCCGATCCCCAGAATCGTCTCGCGGACGATCGACGGAATGTCGGCGTACGCCTTCGTCGTCACCTCACCCGCCACGTGCACCTGACCAGTCGTGATCAGGGTCTCCACCGCCACACGACTGTGCGGATCCTGAGTGAGCAGGGCATCGAGAATGCCGTCACTGATCTGGTCAGCGATCTTGTCCGGGTGGCCTTCCGTGACCGATTCGGACGTAAAGAGGCGGCGTGACACGCTTGTCCTTCCCAGAGCGAGACGGGGTCAGTGGATAGGGCGTTCCGTGGAATCACCCCTTCATGGCAGCCTGCCATGCGGCAACCGTTGGCGGCGAGTCCATGTGTTCGGGAACGCGGCTGCGGACACCACGAGGGAGTGTGGCAGTCGGCCGACCCCCTTGACGAAAGGTCGAGGTCGTTCTAAGCCTCGGCGGCGGTGCGCGGGATCGGCCCGTCGCCTACCGGTCCGTCGCGGCCAGGTCCAGCAGCGTACGCACGACGGCGTTGCGGGCCAGCGGCACCTTGAAGGCGTTCTCCGGCAGCGGTCGCGCGTCGGCGAGCTCGGCCTCCGCGGCTCGGCGCAGTCTGTCCTGGGTGGGCGGTCCGCCGCGCAGCAGGTCCTCGGCGCGGGTGGCCCGCCACGGCCGGTGCGCGACGCCGCCCAGCGCGATCCGGACGTCGCGGATGCGTCCGTCGGACAGGTCGAGTGCGGCGGCGACGGAGACCAGGGCGAACGCGTACGAGGCCCGGTCGCGGATCTTGCGGTAGTAGGAGCGGGCGGCGAAGGGCAGCGGAGGCAGGTCGACGGCGGTGATCAGTTCCCCGTGGGCCAGCACCGTGTCCGTCTGGGGCGTCGATCCGGGCAGTCGGTGCAGCTCGGTCAGCGGGATGGTGCGGCTGCCGTCCGGCCCGGTGGTCTGCACCAGGGCGTCCATCGCGGCCAGCGCCACGGCCAGGTCCGACGGGTGGGTGGCGATGCACTCCGGGGAGACGCCCAGGATCGCCAGGTCGCGGTGGTGTCCCTCGACAGCGGAGCAGCCGGTGCCCGGGGTGCGCTTGTTGCACGCCGTGGTGACGTCCTGGAAGTAGGGGCAGCGGGTGCGTTGCAACAGGTTCCCGCCCACCGTGGCGAGGTTGCGCAACTGGGTCGAGGCGCCGTTGAGCAGCGCCTGCGCGACGACCGGGTAGCGACGCCGGATCAGCGGGTCGGCGGCCAGGTCGCTGTTGGAGACGCCGGCACCGATGCGGACGCCGCCGTCGGGCAGCTCCGTGACGCTCCGGGAGGTGACGTCCCGCAGGTCGACCAGGAGATCGGGGCGGGCCACGTCGAGCTTCATCAGGTCCACCAGGTTGGTGCCGCCGCCGAGGAAGGCCGCCTGTGGTGAGCGGGCCAGCAGGGCGACCGCGCCGGCCAGGTCGGTGGCGCGCGCGTACCGGAAGGGCCTCATGACCGGGCCACCTCCTGGATCGCCGGGATCATGTTCGCGTACGCGGCGCAGCGGCAGAGGTTGCCGCTCATCCGTTCCCGGATCTCGTCGGGGTCGGCGGTGAGGTCGACCGGTCCGTGCGCGGCCGGGTCGGTGCGGTCCGGGTCGCGTACGGTGACCGCGCTGGGCCACCCGGATGCCGCCTCGGCGAGCATGGCGACCGCCGAGACGATCTGTCCCGGGGTGCAGTAGCCGCACTGGAAGGCGTCATGGTCGATGAAGCTCTGCTGCACGGGGTGCAGTCGACCGTCGCGGGCGAGTCCGGCGGCGGTGGTCACCTCGGCGCCGTCGTGGGCCACCGCCAGCGCGAGGCAGCTGTTGGCGCGTCGGCCGTCGAGCAGCACGGTGCAGGCGCCGCACTGGCCGTGGTCGCAGCCCTTCTTGGGGCTGGTGTTGCCGAGTCGTTCGCGCAGCGCGTCGAGCAGGGTGGTGCGGGTGTCGACGGTGAGCCGATGGTCGGCGCCGTCCACGCGGAGTGTGATCTCGGTGTCCATGCGGTCGTTCCCCGGAGGATCGTGGGCCGGCGAGTTAACGCTATTAAACGGATCCGTAACGTCCAAAGTCGTTGAAAGCGATAAAAAGGTACGCAACGACGTCTGGGAGGTGTCGGCGGATGTTGGCGGAGGTGTGGCCGTTCGTCGAGCGGCGGTACGCGGCCGGGCAGCGGGTCGTGCTGGCCCGGCTGGTACGGCGGACCGGCCCCGGCTCCCGGCCGCTGGGCGCCACCATGGCGGTCGCCGCCGACGGCGGTTGGGCCGGCTCGGTCTCCGGTGGCTGCGTGGAGGGGGCCCTGCTGGCGGAGGCCCGCGCGGTGCTCGACGGTGCCCGCCCCCGCCTGGCGGCGGTCACCCCCGGCGCGGAGTTGATGCCCTGGGAGGCCGCGCCCGCCTGCGTCGCCGAGTTGGGGGTGCTGATCGCGCCGGCGCCCTCCGGCGCGGTGTACGCGACCATCGGTGCCGCGTTGGCCGCGCGCCGTCCGCTGGCGGTGGCCGTCGCGTTGCGGGAGCCGTTCGACTGGTCGGTCGCGGCGAGCCGGGACGGGCTGCCCGCCGACGAGGAGTACTTCGTCGAGCAGTGGCGTCCCGGCCCGCTCCTGGTGCTGGTCGGTGCGACGGATCTGGCCGCCGCGGTGGCCGCGCTGGCCGTACCGATGGGCTACCGGGTGACGGTGGTCGACCCGCGACCCGCGTACGCCCATCGGGAGCGGGTGCCGGCGGCCGACGACGTGGTCTGCGACTGGCCCGACCGGTGGCTGTCCGCTACCCCGGTCGGGCCTCGCGACGCGGTGCTGGTGCTGACCCACGACCCGCGCATCGACGACCGCGCAATCCGGGCCGCGTTGTCCGGCCGGGCCGGTCACGTGGGGGTGCTGGGGAGCCGGGAGACGCATGCCCGACGGTTGGCCCGGTTGGGTGGTCTCGCCGGTCTCGACCGGCTCGCCGGGCCGGCGGGCCTGGATCTCGGCGGGGACTCGCTGGCCCAGACCGCGCTGTCCATGCTGGCCGAGGTGGTGGCGGTGGTCAACCGGCGTACGGGCGGCCGGTTGCGGGACGCGTACGGTCCCATCCGCGTCG
This sequence comes from Micromonospora sp. NPDC003241, assembly GCF_053589795.1. Taxonomy (NCBI): domain Bacteria; kingdom Bacillati; phylum Actinomycetota; class Actinomycetes; order Micromonosporales; family Micromonosporaceae; genus Micromonospora; species Micromonospora sp. NPDC003241. The sequence goes on from NZ_JBSFSO010000016.1 coordinate 3,570, forward strand.
GTGGCGCGTTGCCGGTGCCTGGCTGAGCCGGTCCGTCAGGGGCTCGGGCCGACGGATGCGGCATACGTCCGACGCGCACCGAAGGATGAGCGTGTTACCTAATTTATCCGATTTGCCCCGCCACTCTCCTCCGTCCGTGGTCGTTGCAAACGATGTGCGTCGGACGGGACGGACAGCGCCACGGTGCTCACCCGGTCCCACACTGGAGGGAGCGCGGTTCTGAACCGGATCGCAGGAATGATCATCGCGGCGGGAGGTGGCCGCCGCATCGGTGGCCCCGAAGCCCTGCTGCACCAGGGCGACAAACCTCTGGTCGACCAGATGATCGACACGCTGACGGAGGCGGGCTGCGGACAGATCGTCGTCGTCCTCGGGGCCGCCGCCGACCAGGTCCGCGACACCGCGCACCTGGACCATGCCACGGTGGTGGTCAACCGGGCGTGGGGCACCGGTGTCGGCTCGTCCATCCGCGCCGGCCTGGCCGGCATCGACGACGACCGGGTGGAGGCGGCGGTGGTGGTCCCGGTCGACATGCCCGGCCTGACCGCCGAGGCGATCCGCCGGGTCACCGCGCTGCCCTTCCCCGACGTGCTCGTCTGCGCCACCTACAACGGGTTGCGCGGCTACCCGATGCTGTTCGGCCGCCGGCACTGGCCGGGCATCGCCACCCTGGCCAGTGCCGACGTCGGTGCCCGGCCCTACCTGCTGGCGCACAAGGACCAGATCGTCGACATCGCCTGCGACTCGGTGGCCGACGGCAGTCGGGTGGACACCCCCGAGCTGATGGCGCTGTACGGCCTGACCGTGCCCGAGCAGCGCGTCGGCGTCTGATCGGCCCGTTGGCTGTGTCGGCCGGGACAGGTTACCGCTGGTACGGGTCGACGATCTCCTTGGGGCGTAGTGCCGGTGCGGCCAAGTCCCGGAGCGTCGTCGAGGCGACGTAGTGCCTCCCACGCGTCTGGCCACGCTGTTCGAGTAGACCCACCTTGACCAGCGCCCGAAGGTCACGGATGGCCTGGTCGTCCGTGAGACCCTCGTCGTGTTGGTACACCGTTCGGCGGACCCGGCCGCCGGTCGCCGCCAGTTGCAGGGCGCTGACGACCCGCTCGGGCAGCGCGTGTCGACCGACCCAGCCGTCGAGCAGATCCCACAGGCGGGCGGCCTGGTCGATTCGTTGCCGAACCAGTTGGGCCTGCTGATGGTGGGCGCTGAGGCAGAACCGGATCCACGGCCCGGTGTCGGTGTCCGGCTGCCAGGTCGCGCCGCCGATCTCGGCGAGTACATCGTAGTAGGCGTAGGTGTTCCGCCCGGCGCCCAGCCACTCCTCGATCGAGGAGAACTCCGGCGCCAGCACGCCGTCCCTGGCGAGGACCAGGGTGTGCAGGCACCGTGACATCCGTCCGTTTCCGTCCCGCCACGGATGGATCTTCACCAGGTTGAGGTGGGCCATCGATGCGCGCACGAGCAGCGGGACCTCCGGCTCCCCGTTCGCCAGCCAAGCCATCAACTCGGAGATCAGGGCGGGAACGTGGTCCGGGTCAGGGCCGGTGTAGACCCGCCGGCCGGTGTGGGCCTCATCGACGTAGATGTCGCCGGGCCGGTACCGGCCCGGCCATTTGGTGAGGTCGTGCCGCATCATCATGAAGTGCAGCGCGTCGAGAAGCATGTGTTGCCAGGCGAACTCCCGGGAGCGTCCGAGCTGCTGCACGTAGGTGAGGGCGTCCCGGTATCCGGTGATCACGTCCCACGTGTTCGGACTCGTGTCCATCGGTTCCTCGCCCGCGACGGCCGCCACCGCGTCGTCGAGGCCGACCTGATACCCCTCGATCGAGTTCGACCCCTGGATGGCGTGGGCGATCAGGGTCCTGCGGAGCTGGCCGCTCCACCCCCTCGGCTCGGCGACCTGGTAACGAAGAGCCTCACGCATCGTCTCCAGCTCGCCGAGAACGCGTTTGTCGTCCTGGGTCAGTTCCGGCGTCGGGTACAGCATGACGCAATCATAGGATAATCCCCAGCCAATGCCGAAATGATTTGAGCATTTAGGGGTTTTGGTCCAGCCGGTCCGTCGCCGCCAGCCGCTGGTACCAGTGGGCGCTGTCCTTCCAGAGGCGCTCCTGGGTGTCGTAGTCGACGCGGATGATCCCGAACCGGCGGTCGTAGCCGTACGCCCACTCGAAGTTGTCCAGCAGCGACCAGACGAAGTAGCCCCGCACGTCCGCGCCCGCCGCCATCGCGTCGTGGGTGGCGGCGATGTGCCGGCGCAGGTAGTCGACGCGGCGGTCGTCGTGCACCGCGCCGTCGGGCGAGACCACGTCGTCGAAGGCGGCGCCGTTCTCGGTGATCATCAGCGGCAGGTCGGGGTACTCGCGGTGCAGCCGCAGCAGCAACTCGGTCAGGCCGGCCGGCTCGATGTTCCAGCCCATCGCCGTGTACGGGCCCGGCTGGGGCAGGAAGTCGACCCGGTCGGCGCCGACCCAGGCGGAGTGCGCCGACCGGCCGTGCCCGTCGGCGCTCGACCGGGCCGAGACCCCGTCCCAGGCGCGGACCAGGGTGGTCGAGTAGTAGTTGACGCCGAGCACGTCGAGCGGGACGGCCGCGGTGCGCTCGTCGCCGTCGCGCACGAACGACCAGTCGGTGACCGCCGTCGTGTCGGCGAGCAGGTCGGCCGGGTACGTGCCGTCGAGCATCGGGCCGAGGAAGGCCCGGTTGGCCAGCGCGTCGGTGCGGCGTACCGCGTCGACGTCGGCCGCCGAGTCCGAGGCCGGGCGGATCACGTGCAGGTTCAGCGTGACCGACAGCCGCGCCGCCGGGGCCAGGTCGCGGATCACCCGGCCGGCCAGGCCGTGCGCCAGGTTCAGGTGGTGTACGGCGCGCAGCGCCGCCTCCGGTTCGGTGCGTCCCGGCGCGTGCACGCCGGAGGCGTACCCGAGGTACGCCGAGCACCACGGCTCGTTGAACGTGGTCCAGGTGTGCACCCGGTCGCCGAGCGCCCCGACGATCGCCGAGGCGTAGTCGGCGAAGCGCAGCGCGGTGTCGCGCTCCGGCCAGCCGCCGGCGTCCTCCAACTCCTGCGGCAGGTCCCAGTGGTAGAGCGTGGCGACCGGCTGGACACCGCGCTCCAGCAGCCCGTCCACCAGGCGGGAGTAGAAGTCCACGCCGGCCTGGTTGACCGGGCCGGAACCGCCGGGCTGCACCCGGGGCCAGGCGATGGAGAAGCGGTACGCGTCCAGCCCGAGTGCGGCGATGTGGTCCAGGTCGGACTCCCACCGGTGGTAGTGGTCGGCGGCGACGTCACCGGTGTCCCCGTTCAGGGTGCGTCCCGGGGTGTGGCTGTAGGTGTCCCAGATCGACGGTCCACGGCCGTCGAGCCGGGCCGCGCCCTCGATCTGGTACGCCGCCGTGGCCGACCCCCAGACAAAGCCCTCGGGGAACACGACATCACTCACTTCGCCACCTCCGTGACCTCGCAGCGGTACCCCGACGAGTCGCCCGCCACCACCTCGGCGGTGGCCGTCCCGTCGCGGTGGTGCACCTCGAACTCCGTACCGGACCCGCCGTCGGGCGCCGGCACCCGCACCCGCACCCGCTGGCCCGGTGCCGGAGCGTACAGACGCAGGGTGACGTCGTCCGCCCAGCGGTAGTCGGGCCGGTCGGTGACCGTCCCGAACGGGATGACCGATCCGGGCCGGGCCAGCACCGGGACGCTGTCGAAGCCGTGCTTCTCGGTGACCCAGCCCGGGCCGGTGACCTGCGCGTCGCTGGTCAGATGGGTCCAGGTGCCGGCCGGTACGTAGTAGGTGACCTGCCCGTCGGCGCTCATCACCGGGGCGACCAGCAGGTCCGGGCCGAGCATGTACTGCCGGTCCAGGTATGCGGCGGTCGGGTCGTCCGGGAACTCCAGGATCATCGGCCGCATCACCGGTACGCCCTCGCGGTGCGCCTCGTCGGCCGCCGCCGCCAGGTATGGCATCAGCGACATCTTGAGCCGCGTGAACCGGCGCAGCACGTCGACGGCCTCGGCGTCGTACGCCCACGGCACCCGGTACGAGCCGGAGCCGTGCAGCCGCGAGTGCGAGGAGAGCAGCCCGAAGGCGATCCACCGCTTGAACACCGCCGGGTCGGGCGTGCCCTCGAAGCCGCCGATGTCGTGGCTCCAGTAGCCGAAGCCCGAGGCGGCCAGCGACAGGCCGCCGCGCAGCGACTCGGCCATCGCCACGAAGGTGGACTCGCAGTCGCCACCCCAGTGCACCGGGAACTGCTGGCCCCCGGCGGTGGCGGAGCGGGCGAAGACGACCGCCTCGCCCTCGCCGCGTTCGGCGGTCAACAGCTCGAAGACGGTCTTGTTGTAGAGGTGGGAGTAGTAGTTGTGCATCCGCTGCGGGTCGGCCCCGTCGTGCCAGACCACGTCGGTCGGGATGCGCTCGCCGAAGTCGGTCTTGAAGCAGTCGACACCCATGTCCAGCAGCACCTTGAGCTTGTCGGCGTACCAGCGGGCCGCGTCCGGGTTGGTGAAGTCGACCAGCGCCATCCCGGCCTGCCACTTGTCCCACTGCCAGACCGACCCGTCCGGGTTGCGGACCAGGTAGCCGGCCTGCCGGCCCTCCTCGAACAGGTAGGACCGCTGGGCGATGTACGGGTTGATCCAGACGCACACCTTCAGGCCGCGTTCGTGCAGTCGGCGCAGCATCCCCTCGGGGTCGGGGAAGGTCGCCGGGTCCCAGATGAAGTCGACCCAGTGGAACTGCCGCATCCAGAAGCAGTCGAAGTGGAACACCGACAGCGGCAGGTCCCGCTCGGCCATCCCGTCGATGAACTCGGTGACCGTCTTCTCGTCGTACGAGGTGGTGAACGAGGTGGACAGCCACAGCCCGTACGACCAGGCCGGCACCCGGGCCGGGCGGCCGGTCAGCGCGGTGTAGCGGCGCAGCACGTCCTTCGGGGTGGGGCCGTCGATCACGTGGTATGTCAGCGACTGCCCCGGCACGCTGAACTGGGTCTGCGACACCACCTCGGAGCCCACCTCGAACGACACGTGCTCGGGGTGGTCCACGAACACGCCGTACCCGGCACTGCTGAGATAGAACGGCACGTTCTTGTACGCCTGCTCGCTGGCGGTGCCGCCGTCGGCGTTCCAGATGTCGACGGTCTGACCGTTCTTGACGTACGCGCCGAAGCGCTCGCCCAGGCCGTAGATCGTCTCGCCGACGCCGAGCGAGAGCCGGTCGTGGACGTACTTGTGGCCCTCGGCGTCGGTGACGACGCCGATGCTGCGTTCGGTGGACGAGGTGACCAGCTTGTCGCCGCGCAGGAAGTCGACCTTCCACGGGCCGGTCAGCGCCACCCGCACGGTCAGCTCGCCGGTGGTCAGCCGCGCGCTGAGCCCGGTGACCTCCACCTGCACCGGGTGCGAGGCGCTGTCGGCGAGGGCGAAGCGGGGCTGTTTGGGCAGCCCGCCGGAGTGGTGCCCGACGGTCACCCCGACCACGCCGGGGGCGGGGGAGAAGAAGCGTACGGTGACCACCGGGCGGTTCAGGGTGTCGCCGCGTCCGGTGATCCTGCCGATCGGGGCGAAGACGGTGAAGGACCGCTCGTCCGGCTCCACCGACTCGACCGTGCCGGGGCGCAGCACGCTCACCCCGGGACGCAGTTGCCAGTATCCGTCGGTGAACTTCACTTGTCGGCTCCTGCCGTGATGCCGCGCGCGAGGGTGCGCTGGAAGACGAGGAAGAACAGGATCGCCGGGAGGAGACTGAGCAGCGCGCCGGCGTTGGTGGTGGGAGCGTCCATCAGCCGGTCACCCTGCAACGAGGCGAGCGCGACCGGGATGGTCTGGGTCTGGTTGTCGATCAGCATCACCAGGGGGATGAGGAACTCGTTCCAGGTCCAGATGAAGAAGAAGACCAGCAGCACCGAGATGGTGGGCCGGACGTTGGGCAGCACCACGCGCCACAGGATCCGCCACTTGCCGGCCCCGTCGAGCGCGGCGGCCTCCAGCAGCGGGCGCGGGAAGGTGCTGAGCACGGAGGCGAGCAGGTACGTGCCGAAGGCGGCCTGGATGACGGTGAAGATGATGATCACCGCCAGGCGGGTGTTGTAGAGCCCGGCCTCCTTGGCGAAGTGGTAGAGCGGGTAGATCAGGGCCTCCTGCGGCAGCATGTTGGCCAGTAGGAACAGCCCGATGATCCAGAGCCGGCCGCGGACCCGGCCGATGCCGAGCGCGTACGCGCTGAGCAGGGAGACGACCACGGCGAGGACCGCGACCGATCCCGAGATGAGGATCGAGTTCCACAGCTTGACCGGGAAGTCGACCTGCTCCCAGTAGGTGCGCAGCCCGGTGGTGTAGAACTCGGTCGGCCAGCTCAGCGGCCCGTTGGTCGAGTAGTCGCCGGGCGACTTGAACGCGTTGAGCAGCATGAACGCGAACGGCACCAGCATGACCAGCGCGGCGACGGTGACCAGGGCCAGCACGATCCAGCGGGTGACGCCCCGGTGGTGCCGGTCGGGCACCCGGCGGGTACGGCCGCCTGCGCGGGGTGGGGTGAGCGTGACGGCCATCAGAGCCCTCCGTCGCGGCGTTCGGCGCGGTTCTGTGCCCGGATGAACAGCACCGCCACCACGACGATGATCAGTGTCAGCACCATCGAGATCGCCGAGCCGTAGCCGACGTTGAGCCGCTTGAAGAAGGTGAAGTAGGCGAAGTAGGAGGGCACGTTGGTGGCGTTCTCGGGCCCGCCCCGGGTCAGCGCATAGATCGGGCCGAACACCTTCATCGCGGCGATGGTGCAGGTCAGGCCGACCACGAAGGTCTCCGGCCGGATCTGCGGGAGGGTGATCGCGCGGAACCGTCGCCACCAGCCGGCGCCGTCGATCTCCGCCGCCTCGTACAGTTCGGGGTTGACCCGTTCCAGCGCCGCCATGAAGACGACCACCGGGTAGCCGAGCTGCACCCAGATCATCACGGCCATGACCATCGGCAGGGCGGTGTCCGGGTCGCCGAGCCAGTCGTGGCTCAGCGTGCCGAGCCCGATGGCGTCGAGCAGCCCGTTGAGCGCGCCGTCGGGTCGCAGGATCCAGCCCCAGACGATGCCGGCCACCACGACCGGCAGCACCTGCGGCAGATAGAAGGCGGCCCGCAGGGCGGCGGCGGTACGCGGCCGGAACCGGCGTCCGATGGTGTCGAAGAGAACGGCCGCCAGGACCAGGCCGATCAGGGTGGGCAGCACCACCATCGCGACGATCATCGCGATGGTGTTCTTGAACGAGGTCCAGAAGACGTCGTCGGTGAGCAGGGTGCGGTAGTTGTCCAGGCCGATGAAGCTGGGGTCGCCGACGCCGGACCACTTGGTCAGGGAGAGGTAGCCGGTGTAGACCAGCGGGCCGCCGATGACGAGCAGGAACAGCACGGCGCCGGGCAGCAGGTAGAGCCAGTAGCCGACGTCGGGGCGTCGGGGGCGGCGTGGGGTCTTGCCCGTCGGGGGAGACGTGGTCGCCCCCGGGCGGGCGGCGACGGTGTCGGGCACTGCCATGGGAGGTCCTTCCACGGTGGGGCGGGCGTCACCGGGTGACGCCGACGGGTACGCCCGCCCCGGCCGCCGCTCAGTCGCGCGTGATCTCCGCGACGCCGTCCTGGTAGGGCTTGGCGATCGCGTCGAGGACCTGCTCGGGCGACCTGGACTGGTTGATCAGGCCCTGGAAGCCGGAGACCAGCACGTCGTAGTAGCCGGGTACCGGCCAGTCCGGATAGAAGGACAGGCCGTCCTGGCCGCTGATGGTGTTGAAGTTCTCGATCAGCTTGCGGTCCTTCTCGTCGCTGATCGCGGCCGGGTCACCGGCCACGGGCACGCCGCCGTTGTTGCCGATCAGCGCCTGGATCTCCGGGCGCATGGTGATGTCGATGAAGTCGTACGCCAGATTCTTGGCCTTGCTGGTCTCCGGGACCACCCAGAGGTTGCCGGAGGAGCCGGCGTGCATCGTGTTGCCGGGGAAGAGGAAGCTGTCCCAGTCGTAGGAGATCTCGCTCTTGAAGCGGCCGTACCACCAGCTGCCGGAGACGATCATCGGGACCTTGCCGGAGATGAACGAGGTGCCCATGTCCTCGGCCTTGAGGCTGGCGGAGTCCTTGGCGATGTAGCCCTTGCGGACCCACTCGGCGAAGGTCTCCGCGCCGTACCTGAGCGGGTCGGCCTTGAAGTCCACCGGGTTGGCGTAGAGCTGGTAGTTGTTCACGAAGTTACGGTCCGCGCGGGAGAGCGCGAGCTGGTAGAAGAGCTGACCGGCCGGGTACTCGGCGCCGGACATGCCCAGCGGCGTGACGCCCTTGGCGACGAAGGTGTCCATCGCGGCGGTCATCTCGGCCAGCGTCGTCGGCACGGTGACGCCGTGCTCGGTGAAGAGTTCCTTGTTGTAGTAGACCATCACGTATTCGCCGTAATTGGGCACGCCATACCAGTTGCCCGAGCCCATCACGCCCTTGTCGTACCGGGCGGTGGTCTGCAGGCTGGGGCTCAGCGCCTTGTCCCAGCCGCGCTCGGTGGCCTCGGCGGTCAGGTCGCTGAGCAGGCCCTGCGAGGAGAGCAGCCCGGCGGTGGCGTTGCCCTTGTTGTACTCCATGATGTCGGGGCCCTCGGCCGAGTTGATGATCATGCCGGCGTTCTGCTGGATCTGCTCGAACGCCTTGCGCTCGAAGCGCACCTCGACCCCGGGGTGTTCGTCCTTGAAGATCTCGATCGCCCGGTCCCAGGCGATGCCCATCGCGCTGTTGGCGCTCTCGTAGTGCCAGAGCTTGAGGACGTTCGCCCCGCTGTCGTCCCCGTCGCCGCCGCAGGCGGCCAGGCTCGTCGCCGTGAGCGCGGCCACCGTGGCCGCCACGGCTACGCTGCGGAATCGTCGCATTGCTAGTCTCCCTGTTGAGTATCGAGCCGGTACTCCTCAAGCCCGTCGTCGCGTGGCAGCGCGACGGCGGGCTGCTTCGTTGCCCGGAGCCGGCTGGTCGCCGCCGGCCCCCGTGTCACTCGTGTCGGCCGTGCGCGGCGGAGCGCTGGAACCCCGGACCTCCAGCGCGCACGGCAACAGTTGCTGGTGGATCTCGCCTCGACCGCCGTCGACGTGGCGCAGCAGCGTCTCGATGGCGATCCGGCCCACCGCGGAGCCGGGCGAGCTCATCGCGGTCAGCGCGGGCGTCGCCAGCTCGGCGACCTGAGGTGAGGTGACCATCGAGACGACCGAGACGTCGTCGGGGACCGAGTGGCCCCGGGTGGCCAGCTCGCCGAGCAGGCCGAACACGGCGTTCTCGTTCATGGCCAGGATCGCGGTCAGGTCGGGTGCCTGTCGCAGCGCGGTGTCCAGTGCGGCCCGGCCCCCGGCGGCGCTGTCCTCGGCGGGGATCATCAGTGGTTCCAGGCCGTGTCCGGTCATCGCGGCGGTGAACGCGTCCCGGGTCCGCAGCGCCGGACCGTAGCCCTCGGCGAGGGTGTCGGCGGAGTGGTTGACGTAGACGATCCGGCGGTGCCCGAGGTCGACCAGGTGAGCGACGGCGTCCTGGACGGTCTGCTCGAAGTCGATGTCCACGTAGGACAGGCCGGTGGTGTCCGCGGTGCGGCCGATGAGCACCAGCGGTACGCCGACCTCCCGCAGCACGTCCACCCGGGGGTCGTGCAGCTGCACCTCCATCAGCAGCGCGCCGTCGAGCATCCGCTGGCTGGCCAGCCGACGCAGCTCGTCGAGGTCGCCGACGCCGATGGGGGAGAGCACCAGGTGGTAGCCGGCCGCACCGGCGGCGGCCGCCGCGCCGGTGACGAAGGCGGTCTCGGTGGCGCCCAGACCGCGCTCGTCCATCGGCAGCAGCAGGCCGAGGATCCGGCTGCGTCGGCTGGCCAGCCCGCGGGCCATCGCGTTGGGCTGGTAGTCGAGCGTGGCCATCGCCGCGAGGACCTTGTCCCGGGTGGCCTGGGAGATCGGGCGGGTGCCGGTGAGCACGTACGACACGGTGCTGACCGAGACCCGGGCGAGGCGCGCCACGTCCTGCATGGTGGCCACGGGCACCTCCCTCGCGGGCTCGTCGAAACGCTTCGACTAAGCGGTTCGACAGAAGGTAGGTCACGTGTTACAGCCACGTCAATAGCCAATGACGAACCGGCGTCCAGGCCCCGAGTGGACCCTTCGGGCCCAGGCGGTCAGATGTCGAGGTGGAACTTCTCCAGCACCGACGGGGCGACCAGGCCCAGCGCGGCCAGTGTCGAGACGACCATGAGTCCGGTGCGTACGAAGACGGTCTCGGTCCGTCCGCCGGCCCGCATCGCGATCTTGTCGGGCAGGCTGATCGGTGTCCACATCCGCCGTTTGATCGGAATCGGCCACAGGATCGGTACGCCGGCTCGGGTGATCATGTCGCCGAGGATGTGCACGAACGAGCCCACCCCGACCGCCAGCCCGATCATCGGATAGCCGCGGTCACCGGGCAGGTTGACGGCGGTGAACACGGCGGCGCCGGCCGAGACCAGCGTGACGATGACCCAGCCGGCGCGTGCGGCCCACTTGTCGAACAGGCCGCGCAGCGCCAGACCGATCATGAAGAACAGGATGCCGATGACCGCCCACTTGCCGTACTGGACGCACAACGTGGTGGTGCCCCATCCGACCAGCACCGTGAACGGGATGGTGTGGGTCAGCGTCCGGTGGCCGTTGTTGCGCTTCGGGTCCCGGCTGAGTTTGGTGGCGTAGTAGACGCCCAGCGAGATCTTCTCCACCACCTCGGCGACGAACAGCGAGAAGACACCGAAGGTGCGGGCCACGGTCGCGCCGCCCCGGTTGCGGGTCACCTTGCCGGACAGGTCGATGTCCGGCAGCAGCGCGGCACCGGCGCAGACGGCGGTACCGACGGCCAACGCCAGCGGCGACTGCTCGTAGTCGTAGAAGTGCTGGAGCGCCCAGGACCCGCTCAGCCATACCGCCGCGCCCGACAGCGCGTGCGACGGACCCATCATCTCGGCTCGCCCTCCCCAGGGATCTTGAGCGCCAAAACTACGTCACTGTAGTTCTCCGCCACGCCGCAGGGGGACCGCCGTTGGCCTCCACAAGGGACAGCGCCGTGGCGCTGCCCGGGGAACGGCCCGACCACCAGGGAGTATGGCAGCGCCGAAGGGCTCACCGAACCGCTTGTGTCGGCCATGGGACGCGGCGTACCGCCGACCTGTCGTAGCCCGGCGGTACGGTCTCCGGGACGTCGTCGCCGCACATCGGCGCTTCCGGATGGGGTGCCCGCATGCCCACAGAGATCACTTTCGACAGGATCGCCCCGGTGGTGCCGGTGCGTGACCTGGACGCCGCGCTGGACCGCTACCGGCGGCTCGGCTTCACCGTGCGTGCCCACACCGGGCCCGAGCGGTACGGATTCGTCGAGCGGGACTCGGTCTCGTGGCACCTGACCGAGTGGGCCGAACACGACCCGACCCGCACGGCGTCGGCGCTCTACCTGTACGTCTCCGATGCCGACGCGCTGCATGCCGCCTGGGCCGCCTCGGGTGTCGACGGCCGGTTGGGCGAGCCTCACGACACCCCGTACGGGCTGCGCGAGTTCGCCTATGTCGACCCGGACGGCACGCTGCACCGCATCGGCTCACCCGTTCCCGCGCTGGGTTGACCGGACGGGCGGGCCAGCCACCGTCGCACGCCGCGCCGCGCCGAGCCGGCTACGCCCGGTGCGTCGGTGTCACGTGGGCGTGCTCTCCCTGCGGACCGAAGAGCGTGAGCAGTTCCGCGGGCCGCTCGTCGGCGCTGCCGATCCAGTGCGGGATGCGGGTGTCGAACTCGGCCGCCTCGCCGACGCCGAGCCGGAACTCCTGATCGCCGAGGACGAACCGGACGGTGCCGTTGAGCACGTAGAACCACTCGTATCCCTCGTGGGTCTGCGGTTTCGTCGTCGGCGACCGCCCCGCCGGCGGATAGATCACCTTGTACGCCTGGACGCCGCCGGCCCGCCGGGTCAGCGGCACCAGCACCAACCCGGCGCGCCGGATCGGCCGGAGGTGGATGCGCGGATCGCCGGTGGGCGGCGCCGCGACCAGATCATCCAGCGGTACGCCGTACGCCCGCGCCAGCGGCAGCAGTTGCTCCAGTGTCGGGCGCAGCTTGCCGTTCTCGAGGCGGGACAGGGTGCTCGCCGTCAGGCCGGTCTCGCTCGCCAGCGCCGCCAGCGTGGTCTGACGCGCTCGGCGCAGCGCCCGCAGTCGCGGCCCGACACCGGCCAACACGTCCCCGGCAGAGTCGTCCATGCCCCGATGATTGCGGATCCGCAAGAGAAATTGCTACCGGGCAAAGGTGCTGGTGATGCTGGCGGCACCGCAGCGCGCGATCGGCCTGCCGGACGCCGGTGCGCCGACCTGACGAAAGGGCACCAATGGACGCCACCGGAGCACGCACCGCTCACGAAGCATCGGACCCGAACGGGCCGGACGACGCCGTTCGGTTCTGGGAGCGGCACTACCGCTCCCGGCGTACCTGGGGCGGACGGGCCAACCCGCTGCTCGCCGAGACCGCCACGCCACTGCATTGCGGCGACGCCCTCGACTTGGGCTGCGGTGCCGGCGGCGACACCCTGTGGCTGGCTCGCCACGGGTGGCACGTCACCGCCGTGGACATCTCCGCCACCGCCGTCGACCGGGTCCGGGCCCGCGCCCGCGAGCTCGGCCTCGGCGACCGGGTCGTCACCGAACGGCACGACCTGACCAGCGGCTTCCCGGCCGGCCGGTTCGACCTCGTCTCCGCCCAGTACCTCCACACGCCGTTCGCGATGCTGCGCAGCCGGATCCTGCGTACCGCCGCACGGGCCCTGCGCCCCGGTGGACACCTGCTGATCGTCGACCACGGCTCCACCGCCCCCTGGTCCTGGAACCAGGACCCCGACGTCCACCACGCGACCCCGCACGAGGTCGCCGCCGACCTCGAACTGGACCCCGCGCACTGGACGGTGCTGCGCGCCGATACGCCCCATCGTCGCGCGACCGGACCGGCCGGTCAGGTCGCGACCGTCATCGACCACGTCCTGCTCATCCGACGTGCCACCGGAACGGAGTGACGACGTGCCGACCGACCGCCCACGACGAACCCGCACCCGGGACACCGGACCGGCCTGGACCGGCGCCGACGAGAAGGCCACCCTGCGAGGATTCCTCGACTACCTGCGTACCTCGATAGCGGACAAGGTCGCCGGCGTCGACGAACCGCAGGTCCGTACGGCCGGGGTGCCCTCGGGGACCAACCTCCTCGGGTTGATCACGCATCTCACGCACGTCGAACGCTTCTACTTCCTCGGCGAGACCGTCGACAACTGGCGGGCGACCATGCGGCCGTCCGCCGACGACACCGTCGAGGGCGTACTCGCCGAATACCGGGCCACCGTCGAGCGGGCCAACCAGGTCATCGACGCCTGCTCGGACCTGTCCCATCCCGCCCCGCGACCGCCTCGACGCGGACCGGCGCCGTCGATGCGGTGGGTGCTGGTGCACATGATCGAGGAGACCGGCCGGCACGCCGGCCACGCCGACATCCTCCGCGAACGGATCGACGGATCCACCGGCCGCTGACCGACCCGTCACCATCGACCCCAACCATCGGTGTGCCCTCTGACGTTCTAGAGCGGTGAGGGGGTGGGCATGGTCCAGTCGTTCCACGAGTTCGTGGTGCATCGTTCGCCGGGGTTGTCGCGGACGGCGTATCTGCTGACCGGGGACCACCAACTTGCCGAGGATCTGTTGCAGGTGGCGTTGGCGCGGACGTATCGGCATTGGCGGCGGGTTGCCGATGGTGACCCGGAGGCGTACGTGCGTCGGGTGATGTATCACCAGCAGGTGTCGTGGTGGCGGCGGCGTCGGTTGGTGGAGCGGTTGGAGGCGCAGCCGCCGGAGCGGTCGGCCGGTGACGCTGCTGAGGCCAGCGCGCTGCGTATCACTCTCGCCGCTGCGTTGCGGCGGCTGACTCCGCGTCAGCGGGTGGTGATCGTGTTGCGGTTCTACGAGGACCTGACGGAGGCGCGGGTCGCCGAGGTGTTGGGTTGCTCGGTCGGCACGGTCAAACGCCACGGGCATGACGCGTTGCGGCGGCTGCGGGAGATCGCCCCCGACCTGGTCGACGACACGGCCGAGAGGAGTGCACGGTGACCAGCCGACTGCGCGAGGCGTTGCGGGACACGGCGGAGGACGCGCCGGTCTACCCGGTGTACGAGCGGGCGCTGGCCACCGCACGACGCACCCGACGCCGGAACCGGGGCGCGGCAGCGCTGGTCCTGGCCCTGGTCGCGCTCGCCGTGACAGTGGCGCCGGTGGGGCGCGCCCCGAGCGTGGACCCGGCCGACGGGGTCGCCGGTACGCTGCCCGACCGGATCGGCCTCCCGCCGATCGGTGCGCTGCACGTCACCGACCGACCGCGCCTCGGCCCAGCCGCCGTCCTGTTCAGTGGGCACCGGAGTGACGAGGACGAGACCATCGGCGTGGTCGGTGCCGACTCCGATCGCTATCGGATCCTGCGGATGGGAGCCGATTCGCCGGTCGGCGAGACGGTGCTGCTGTCCCCGGACGGCCGGTACATCGCCCGGTCCGCCGACGATCCGGAGCGGCCGGGTGTCGACGTCATCGACCTGGTCACCGGTCGCACCCGGCACGTGGAGAGCACCTCGGAGCACGTGACGTTCGCGTACCCGGCGGGGTGGGCACCGGACGGCCGGCACATCGCCGTGGTGGACCTCGTGTTCGTCGACGCGCAACGGTCGAGCCTGCGGTCGGTGCTCAGCATCGTCTCGGTCGACGGGCGCCAGCGGACCCGAGTGCAGGAGGCAGCCCAACAACCGATCTTCGCTCACCCGGTCGCGTTCACGCCGGCCGGCGACCGGCTCGCCTACCAGGTCGGCAACACGGTCTGGGTGGCCGCGCGGGACGGTACGCGGTTGTCGTCGTTCGCACTGCCCTACGAATCCACGTTGGCCGGCAAGGGAGCGTGGACGCCGGACGGTCGGTGGCTGACCCTGGCCACCCGTCGCGTGGACAGCACTGAATGGCACCTGCGGCGGGTGGACCCGCTGACCGGCCGCGACGCCGCAGCGCTGGACCTGCCGGCCGTCTCCGACGTGACCACCATCCGCCTGCTCGGCTGGGGACCGGACGGGTCCGCGCTGGTCGTGGGCTTTACCCCGCACCCGCTGTCCGAGGACCGGTTCGACCAGCCGTTGGAGATCGATCAGCGCACCTCGTACGGGAGTGTGAGGGGCGTGCGGGTGCTCGCGCTGACGCCGGGTGCTGCCGAGCCGCGTACCGTGCTGACCGCTCCGGATCAGATTCTCGCGATCGACGTGGCCGACGGTGTGATCGAGAGCGGTCGGGTGCGGCAGGCGAGTCCGCCCGGTGGGGTGGGCGGCCGGTTCTGGTGGTGGACGGGGCTGATCATCCTGGTCTGGGGCGGGATCGCCGCCTATCGGGGCCGGGTCGGGCTGGCGCTCTGGTTCGATGACCGGCGGGTCCGGCGGGCTCGTGCCGCAGCGGGCGAGGAGTGATCAGCTCCACCAGCGTTTGCGGGGCGCCCGGACGGTCACGTCGCCGAAGATCGCCCGGCAGGTCACCTCGATCACCGGGGAACCGGGGGTGACCGGCCCGGTCAGCTTCGACTTCTTGTCGCCGAAGACCGCGCTGCCGGTGAGCCGTACGTCGGTGCCCTCCGGCACGACGATGACGACGCTGCCGAAGATCGCGTCCGCGTCGATCCTGGTCACCCGGGCGGAGAGCTGGGCCTCGTGCAGCTCGATCCGGCAGTCACCGAAGACGGCCCGTGCTTCGATCAGTTCCGGTGCCGCCCAGGCGCCCTTGCGGACCTCGCTGCCGAAGACCGCCAGGAGCTTCTCCGGGGTCGGGGCGTGCCCGCCCAGGGGCTGCACGCTCCGGCCGGGGTGGTCCGGCAGGTCCGTGGTCAGCCGGGCCAACTCACCGCGCGTCTGGGAGGCGTGTGCGGCACCGGCCCGCTCGGTGTACTCGTCGAGGGTGATCCGGCCCTCGGTCACCGCTTTGCCGAGCACCTCCACGACCTCCTCCCGTTCCCGGTCGGAGACTCGCAGCCGGTCAGTGTCGTCGTGCCGTTCCCGTTCCACGCCCCCGAGCCTAGCGGCGTGCCGCACCGACCCACCCCACCCGGCCTCCGTCGATCCTCCAGCACAGCCGGTGATTCAGGCGCCGAGGAGTCAGCGGCGGGGGCGGAAGCCGGAGCGGATGGTGGCGAACTGGGCGGTCGAGGGCTCCCAGTCGTACTCGTGGGTGATCCAGCCGAGCGTCCAGGCGCGGTCCCGGGTCTGCCCGTCCGGCACGATCTGCGTGGCGCGGAGCCGGTCGCCGTGCGGGGTCAGCCAGCCGAACTCCCACGCCGTGGCGTCGCCCACCCGGCCGAGCCGGAACTCCTGATAGCCGGGAAGGGTGCCGGCGGCAAGCTCGCGGTCCCGGACCGCGCGCAGCCGCGCCACCGGCCCGAGGCTGGTGTCGGTGGTCCGGGCGACGGTGAGCGCGCGTCCGGTCGCCGGATCCTGGAAGCAGGCCACGTCGTCGTCGCGGGAGTGCCGCCACTGCTCCGGTACGGCCACCCGGAAGCCGCTGCGATCGGTGTGCCAGGCCCAGCCGGTCGGCGGCCGGAATGTCTCGTCGTCGGTCTCGGGGGTGGTCGTCTCGATCGGCCCGCCGTCGACCCAGGGCCGCACGCAGGGCAGCGGCGGGGGTACCAACCCGCCCGGTGGCGGTGGGGGCGGACGTCTTCCGTCGCGCGGACCCGGGCCGCCCGGTCCCGGGTCCGGGCCGCCGGCCTCGTAGGGGGCCGTCCCGGGCCACGATTCGGTGGCCCCGTGGGGTGCGTCCGGGTGGTCGTCGCCGGTGCCCACCACGGTCAGCGCGGTGCCGATGCCGGCGGCCATCGCCACCAGGACGGCGACGGCGGCGAGCGCCCAGGGCCGCGCCCCCGCACCCCGTTCACGATCCGGGTCGCCCGCGCGGGTCGGTAGTTCGAGTGGGGCGGGTTCGTCGGGCAGGTCGTCAGGGGCGGCGTCCCGCTTCTCGGTCGTGCGAGCGGCCCGGTCACCGTCCGCCGGATCGTCGGACCGGCGTCCGGATGCGGGGTCGTGCGAGGGGGGTTCGGGAGAGTCCGGTTCGGTGGGCAGGGGAGCGGTCTCGTCACCGGTCTGCGGTGGGGTCTCGTCGGGGCCGGCGGCGGCGAGCAGTCGGCGGCGGGTCTCGGGGTGGTCGGCGCGGTGCGCGGGGTCGCGGCGCAGCAGCCCGGCCAGGGCCGCCGAGAGCGGTCCGGCGTGCCGGGCCGGGTCCGGTGGCGCGGAGGCCAGCGCGCTGAGGGTGGCCATGGCGGTGCTGCGGGCGTACGGTGAGCGGCCCTCGACGGCCGCGTAGAGGGTGGCGCCCAACGACCAGAGGTCGGCCGGCGCGCTGGACACGCCCTCGGCGGCGCGTTCGGGGGCGACGTACTGCGGTGAGCCGAGGATGGTGCCGGCACCGGTCATCGCCCCGTCGCCGTCGAAGACCGCCAGCCCGAAGTCGGTCAGCAGGACCCGGCCGTCGTGGGCGAGGAGCACGTTGGCGGGCTTGACGTCGCGGTGCAGGACGCCGGCCTCGTGGGCGGCCCGTAGCGCGTCCAGCAGGGCGAGGCCGATGCGGGCGGCGCGCTGCGGGGGCAGTGGTCCGTCGGTGTCGAGGACGTCCTGGAGGGTGCGTGAGGGCACGTACTCCATGACGATCCACGGTGTCCCGCCGTCGGAGACCACGTCGTAGACGCGGACCACGTTGGGGTGGTTGAGCCGGGCGGCGGTGCGGGCCTCGCGCAGCGTACGGGCGCGCAGGTGGTCGAGTTCGTCACCGCCGAGCCGGGCGGGCAGGATGACCTGCTTGACGGCGACCTGCCGGTGCAGCAGTTCGTCGTCGGCCCGCCACACGGTGCCCATCCCGCCGCGCCCGACCAGGTCGAGCAGTCGGTACCGGCCGGCGATCAACGCTCGCACGTGTCCCCCATCCACCGTCCGGCGTACACATTAGCCAGCGGATCGGGGATCACCTATTTCGCGCGCGCGTGTCTCGACGGTCGGCAGGCGGCCCCTCACACGGCCAGCAGGTTGCCGTCGGGAATGGTGATGGTGCGGCGGCGCGGCGACGGGTCGACGGCGGGGTGCCGGGAGTGCGTGGGCCCGTGTTCGCGGCGGGCGACGGCGTAGGTCTCGGCGGTGCGGGCGGCGATGGTGGCCCAACCGTACCGCCGGCCGACCATGGTGCGGGCCGCTCGGGCGACCCGGCGGGCGAAGACCTCGTCGCCGAGGAGGTGGCCGACCGCGCCGGCCAGTGCCGACGGGTCGCTGTGCGGGAAGGTCACACCGGTGACGCCGGGCTCGACGATCTCGGCCAGGCCGCCGGTGCGGGCCACCGCCAGGGGCGCGCCGGCCGCTGCGGCTTCCAACGCGACCATGCCGAAGGGTTCGTAGAGGCTGGGGACGACGGTGGCGTCGGTGGCGCCGAGCACCGCCGGGAGCTGGGTGTTGTCCAGGAAGCCGGCGAAGCGGACGCTGCCGCCGAGCCCGAGCTGCCCGATGCGCTCCTCCAACTCGCCCCGGTACGGGCCGTCTCCGGCGATCAGCACCCGCAGCCCGGGGTGCCGTTCCCGCAGTTCGGGTACGGCGTCGACCAGGTGCTGCACGCCCTTCTCGTAGACCAGCCGGCCGGCGTACCCGACGAGTGGGCCGTCTCCGGCGAAGCGGGCGCGGGCGGTGGCGACCGCGCGGGGGCGGGCCCGCCAGGCCCGGTCGTCGACGCCGTTGGGGACCACGTCGACGTGGCCGGTGGGGACGTCGAACAGCGTGGTGATCTGCTCGCGCATGTAGCCGGAGCAGGCGATCAGCCGGGTGGAGGCGTTGCTGAGCCAGTGCTCGACGCCGTGGATGGTCCGGTTCATCTCCTCGGGCAGCCAGCCCTGGTGCCGGCCCGCCTCGGTGGCGTGGATGGTGGTGACCAGCGGCAGGTCCAGGTGTTCGGCGACGGTGATCGCGGTGTGCGCGACCAGCCAGTCGTGGGCGTGGACGACGTCGTAGTCGTCGGTGTCGGCGGCGCGCAGGGCGGCGCGGGTGAGGGTGTGGTTGAACGCCATCGTCCAGGCCAGCAGGGAGCCGGTGGCCAGGGGGAAGGTGACCGGGTCCTCGGCGGCGCGCACGACGCGTACGCCGTCGACGTGTTCCTCCAGCGGCGCGCCGTCGGCGTGGCGGGTGACGACGGTGACCTGGTGGCCGGCGGCGGCCAGGGCGACGGAGAGGGCGTGTACGTGGCGGCCGAGCCCGCCGACGAGGACGGGTGGGTACTCCCAGGACAGGATCAGCACCCGCTGCGAGCGTGCGGCGTTGATGTCGATCACGTCGGCGTTCGGTGACATACGCGCCCCCTTGGAGTTGTCCCCGCGCGGCCGGCATCAGGCCCCCCGGCGGGCCTGTCGGTGTCGCGGCTGGATCGGGACCAATCCTGGTCGGGGCTGGATAACCAGCGGAGACGTAGCCGTTGCGGTGGTGTAAAGGGCTGCCGGCGGGTGCGCGGCGGCCGGGCCGCCCGGGTGCGGTGGGGTCGCGCCCCGCGCTTCTGCGACATTCGTAGGAGTCGATCGTCGGTATGTCCCACAGGTGTCGGATGACCTGCCACGTCCGGCTTCGTAGGTTCTATTCGGACGGTGTACCGACGGGCCCTGGGTCCGCCCGCCAGCTCCGGTGTGCGGCGGTCGACGTCGGGTGCCGGGAAGGAGAAGCAGGATGCGAACCACGAGGCGATGGTGGGTTCCGGCGGTGGCGGTCGCGGTGATCGCGGCCGTCCTGCCGGTGACCCCGGCGACGGCGCAGCCGGTGTCCGCCGGTACGGGACCGGTCGTCGCGGACGGCGTCACCCAGCCGGTGTTCGGGTACGCCGACGCGATCCGCGAACGGATCTTCGTGACCTCCGACGTCGACACCGACGCCGACGGCGCGCTCGACGTCGTGGCGATGGACATCATCCGGCCCCGGGCCAGTGGGCAGGGCCTGCGGGTGCCGGTGGTGATGGATGCCAGCCCGTACTTCTCGACGGTCTGCCGGGGCAACGACAGCGAGTGCAAGGCGGACCTGGACGGCGACGGCCTCAACGACCGCTGGCCGCTGTTCTACGACAACTACTTCGTGCCGCGCGGCTACGCGGTGATCCTGCTGGACATGATCGGCACCAACAACTCGACCGGCTGCCCGGTGACCGGCGGGCGGGCGGACAACATCAGCGCGCCGACCGGCATCGACTGGCTCAACGGCCGCCGCAAGGGCGTCGACGCCGAGGGCAACGAGGTCGTCGCCGACTGGCACAACGGCCGGACCGGCATGATCGGCAAGTCGTACGACGGGACGCTGGCCAACGCGGCCGCCGCGACCGGCGTCGACGGGCTGACCACCATCGTGCCCATCTCGGCGATCTCCAACTGGTACGACTACTCGCGCAGCAACGGGCTGGTGACCCGGGCCAACAACTACTCGGGCAGCCTGGCCAACACCGTCACCAACCCGGATCGGCGGCAGTACTGCGCCCCGGTGCGGACCCAGCTCGGCCAGGGCGGCGACGACGCCACCGGCGACTACAACGACTTCTGGGCGGAACGGGACTACCTGCCGCACGCGGGCCAGGTCAAGGCCAGTGTCTTCGTGGTGCACGGCATCAACGACGACAACGTCCGGGCGGACCACTTCAGCAAGTGGTGGTACGCGCTGGCCGAGCAGAACGTGCCGCGCAAGCTCTGGCTGACCGGCACCGGGCACATCGACCCGTTCGACTTCCGCCGCGCCGAGTGGGTGCGGACCCTGCACCGCTGGTTCGACTTCTGGTTGCACGGCATCGACAACGGGATCATGCGGGAGCCGGCGGTCGACGTCGAGCGGCTGCCGGACGTCTGGGAGACGCACGCCGACTGGCCGCTGCCGGCCAGCCGACCCACCCAGGTGTTCCTGCGACCCGGCACCGACGGTGGCCCTGGTGGGCTGTCGGTGCGCTCGGGCCCCGGCAACCGTTCGGCGACGTTCCGGGACACCCCGACGATGAGTCAGGCCACCGCGATCCGGCACCCGTCGGACTCGTCGGCCAACACCGAGAACCGGCTGGTGTTCCTCTCCGCGCCGCTGACGGCGCCGCTGCACGTCTCCGGTACGCCGATCGTGCGGATCAAGGCGTCGGTCGACGGTACGGACACCAGCTTCGCCGGGTTGCTGGTCGACTACGGCACCCGGGAGCGGTTCAGCACCAGCGGTGACGGCATCCAGACCCGCAGCACCGAGGACTGCTGGGGCGAGGCGGCCACCTTCGGCGGGTACGCGGAGGAGGGCTGCTACCGGCAGACCGTCAAGACCGTGGCGAGCAACCCGCAGGAGTTGGTGACCAAGGGCGTCGTGGACGGTCTGAACCTCGACTCGCTGTACGTGTCGACGCCGCTGGTGCCGGGCGCGAAGTACGGCGTGGACGTGCCGCTGATGCCGGAGGACTACGTCTTCGAGACCGGCCACCAGATCGGGGTGGTGCTGCTCGGCTCGTACTCCGGGTACAGCAGCCGGGCCAAGCAGACCCGGGCGCAGATCACCGTGCACTTCGACAGCACCCGGATCACCCTGCCGGTGGTCGGTGGCCGCCAGGCCGCCGTGGCGGCGGGCCTGGGCTGAGCCGGTGTGCCTGGGCTGACCGGTGTTCCTGGGCTGACCTGGTGGGCCTGGGCTGACGTGGTGGGGCGCCCGTGCGGGTGCCCCACCACCCGGGTCACCGGCGGGCGCGCAGCAGTTCCGCGACCGACCATGCCTGGAACGGGCAGCCGGTGGCGATGTGCGGGGCCCGGCCGTCGGCGGTCTCGCTGACCGACCCGAGGCCGTACTCGGTCAGGTGCGCCTCCAACCCGCTGAACAGCGTGTCGACGGGCAGACCGGCGCGTCGGCTGGCGTCGGCGTACGGGCCGATCAGCCACGGCCAGACGGTGCCCTGGTGGTAGGCGCTGTCCCGCTCGGCCGGTCCGCCCCGGTGCCGGCCGATGAAGCCGGGGCAGTCGGGGGAGAGGCTGCGCGGGCCGAGCGGGGTGAGCAGCCCGGCACCGACCAGGCCCACCGCGCGCGGGTCCGCCTCCAGCGGCGCGAACGGCAACGACCAGGCCAGGAGCTGGTTGGGTCGGAGCAGGTCGTCGTCGTGGAAGGCCGCGCCACCGAGCGGGTACGCCGGGGCGGGGGCGTCGGCCACGTCGTGCAGCCAGCCGGACGGTGCGGGGAAGCGGTCCCGGAACGCCTTGGCGGCCCGTTCGTGCAGTCGGTGCAGCCCGTCGGAGTCCTGCCCGGCCAGGTCGGCCAGCTCGGCGACGCCGGCTACCCCGTTGATCCACAGCGCGTTGACCTCGACCGGCTTGCCGTGGCGCGGGGTGACCGGTACCCCGTACACGCGGGCGTCCATCCAGGTCAGCGCGGCACCGGGGGCGCCGGAGGTGAGCAGCCCGTCGGTGGGGTCGACGGCGATGCCGTAGCGGGTGCCGGCCAGGTGGGCGTCGACGATGCCACGCAGCGCCGGCAGCAGTTCGTCGCCGAGGTCGGTGTCGCCGGTGACGGTGACGTGTCGGCTGACCGCGTGCAGGAACCACAGCGTGCCGTCGACGGTGTTGTACTCGACCCGGCCGGTGTCGGCGGTGTTGGCCAGCATCCCCTCGGAGAGCGTCGCCGCGTACGCGCGCAGCAGCTCACGCCCGCGATCGGCCCAGCCGGTCCGCAGGAACAGGCCCTCGTAGGAGATCATCGTGTCCCGCGACCAGGCGCCGAACCACGGGTAGCCGGCGACCACGTCCACGGGCGTGTCGGTGGTGCGCACGATGAACGCGTCGGCGGCCAGCGCCAGGGTGGCCTCGACGTCGTCGGCGGGCTTGGTCGACGCGACGACCTCCCGGTTGCGGCGGCGGGCCGCCGCGACCACCTCGGTGGCCGGTGGCGGTGCCGGAGTCGCGTCCTGCGCCCAGGCCAGCACCGACACGGTGTCGCCGGGGTGGCGCAGGGTGTCGCGGAACTGGCCCGCGTACCAGAGGTCCTCCTCCGGGTGCAGGCCGCGCGTGGCCTCCTCACGGTGGTAGACGCCCCGCCACCAGTGGCCCTGCGGTGACCAGCCGGGCCCGGACAGCCGGTACGCGCCCTCGATGACCGCTCCACCGTCGACCGGGTCCATCCGCAGCGGCGGACCGTCGGCGCGCCGCTCGCCGTGGGCGTCGCGCCAGGTGCAGGCCGCCGCCAGCTCCAGCTCGACCGGGCCGCTGCTGATCAACCGGTGCACCACCGCGACGCAGGAGCGGCCGTGCAGCATGGCCAGCTCCCGCTCGATCACCACGTCACCGATGCGCCACCGCCACCGGGGCAGCCCGTCGGTCAGGTCGAAGCGCTCCAGCAGCTCGAAGCCGCGCGGGTCGACGTCGCCGGAGACCCACTCGTGCGCGCCGAGGCGGACCCGGGCGCCGGAGGGCAGCAGCACCGCCGGGTCGAGGCTGACCAGCCCCACCTTGCGGGCGGCCGGGGTGTCGCCGGGCGTCACCAGCAGCCCGTGGTACCGGCGCGTACGCAGCCCGCCGACGGTGCCCATGGCGTACCCGCCGAGGCCGTCGGGCACCAACCACTCGCGGCCGGCGGCGCTGGTCAGCTCTCCGCAGACCTGCGAGCCGAAGCGAATCTCGATCAACTTTCCTCCACCGGCGGCGAGGTGTAACACGACACGACGACAATTGCCGCTGTGGTGAAGTACCCCAGCGGCGTCGAAGATGTAAAGGTGATCACTGACGGTTCGTCCTCCGCCCCGGCCCCCGACGCGGAACGGGTCCGGCTCGCCCAGGCCGATGCCGGCGAGCAGGACTGGCGTGCATGGGGTCCCTATCTGTCCGAACGGGCGTGGGGGACGGTACGGGAGGACTACAGCGAGCACGGCACAGCCTGGGACTACTTCCCCCATGACCACGCGCGGTCCCGAGCCTACCGGTGGTCCGAGGACGGCATGGCGGGCGTGTGCGACGACCGACAGACCTTCTGTTTCGCCCTCGCGCTGTGGAACGAGCGGGATCCGATCCTCAAGGAACGGATGTTCGGTCTCGGCGGGGACGGCGGCAACCACGGCGAGGACGTCAAGGACTACTGGTGGTACGAGGACTCCACGCCCACCCATTCGTGGATGCGCTGGCGCTACCACTACCCGCAGGCCGCCTTCCCGTACGACGAGCTGGTCGCGGTCAACGGGCTGCGCGGACGGGACGACACCGAGTACGAGCTGGTCGACACCGGCATCTTCGACGACGACCGGTACTGGGCGGTGACCGTCGACTTCGCCAAGGCCACCCCGACGGACCTGTGCATGGTGGTGACCGTGGTCAACCGGGGGGACCGGGCCGAGCGGCTGCACGTGCTGCCGCACCTGTGGTTCCGTAACACCTGGGCCTGGGGGCTGCCCGGCGGTGACCGGGTGCCGCAGATCGTCGGAGAGGGTGCCCGGCTGGTCGGTGAGCACTGGGTGCTCGGCCAGGTCCGGCTCGAAGGCGACGGCGACCCGACCCCGCTGCTCTGCGACAACGACACCAACGCCGAGCGGCTGTGGGGGCTGGCGAGCCGGACGCCGTACCCGAAGGACGGCATCAACGACCACGTGGTCGACGGTGCCGAGACGGTGAACCCGGAGCTGACCGGCACCAAGGGCGCGCTGCACTACGTGCTGGACGTGCCGGCGGGTGGGCAGCGCCAGATCCGGCTGCGGCTGACGCGTACGGCTCCGCCGCCCGGTGCCGTCGACCCGCCTCCGGCGGACCTGGGCGACGGCTTCGAGGCCGTGGTGTGGGCGCGGCGGGCGGAGGCGAACCGGTTCTTCGACGGGGTGATCCCGGCCAAGGCCAGCGCCGACGAGGCGTTGATCGCCCGGCAGGCCATCGCCGGGCTGATGTGGGGCAAGCAGTTCTACCACTTCGACGTCAAACGGTGGCTCGACGGCGATCCGGGATCGTCGCCGCCGGCCGGGCGTCGACACGGCCGTAACAGTGCCTGGTGGCACATGACCAGCTTCGACGTGATCTCCATGCCGGACCCGTGGGAGTACCCCTGGTACGCCGCGTGGGACCTGGCCTTCCACTGCGTGAGCATCGCGCGGGTGGATCCCGGCTTCGCCAAGGACCAGCTGCTGCTCCTGCTGCGCGAGTGGTATCTGCACCCCAACGGGCAGATCCCGGCGTACGAGTGGGCGTTCGGCGACGTCAACCCGCCGGTGCACGCCTGGGCGGCGTTGAAGGTGTTCGAGATCGACGGCAGCCGGGACCACGACTTCCTGGCCCGGATGATGCACAAGCTGCTGATGAACTTCACCTGGTGGGTCAACCGCAAGGACACCGGCGGCAACAACGTCTTCGAGGGCGGTTTCCTCGGGTTGGACAACGTCGGCCCGTTCGACCGGTCGGCGGCGTTGCCGGTGGCCGGGGTGCTGGAGCAGTCCGACGGCACCGGCTGGATGGCGATGTACGCGCTCAACCTGCTGGACATCGCCATCGTGCTGGCCGAGCACGACCGCACCTGGGTGGACACCGCGACGAAGTTCTTCGAGCACTTCACCTACATCGCCGCGGCCGCGTACGACCAGGGGCTCTGGGACGACGAGGACGCGTTCTTCTACGACGTGCTGCGGCTGGCCGACGGGACGAAGGTGCCGTTGAAGGTGCGTTCGGTGGTGGGATTGCTGCCGCTGGCTGCGGTCACCCGGCTGCCCGCGCGGACCCTGCACCGGCTGCCGGAGCTGGGTGCCCGGTTGCGCTGGTTCCTGACCAACCGCCCCGAGTACGCCTCGGTGGTCGGCGCCCGACGCATCGGCCCGGACGGGCGCCAGCAGCGGCTGCTGTCCATGTGTGGTCCGGAGCAGGTGGTCCGGGTGCTCGCCCGGATGCTGGACACCGACGAGTTCCTCTCCGAGTACGGCCTGCGGACGTTGTCGCGCGCGCATCTGGACAAGCCGTTCGCGGTGACCCTGGGCGGGCAGGAGTTCTGCGTCGGTTACGAGCCGGCCGAGTCGACCAGTGGGCTGTTCGGTGGTAACTCCAACTGGCGTGGCCCGATCTGGATGCCGACGAACTTCCTGCTGATCAGCGCGCTGCGCGACTACGCGGCGTTCTTCGGTGAGGACCTCCAGGTGGAGTACCCGACGCGCTCCGGGGTGAAGAAGACCCTGGACGAGATCGCCGATGATCTGTCCGCCCGGCTGATCGCGTTGTTCACCCGCGACGACTGGGGGCGGCGGCCGATCTACGGCGCGGCGCAGTTGTTCCAGACCCATCCGGACTGGCGGGACCTGATCGCCTTCCCGGAGTACTTCCACGGCGACAACGGCGCCGGGCTCGGTGCCTGGCACCAGACCGGCTGGTCGGCGCTGGTCGCCGACCTCATCCTCACGCTGCGGCGCTGACCGGCCGGGTCAGAGTCGCCATTCCGTCGCGAGGGGTCCACCGGGCGGCACCGCGACTACCCTCGGCGGGGTGTCCGGAGCAGAGCACGGAGACGGTGAGCCGGGCGGCGACGCGATCGTCGCCACCGCCTGGCGGTTGGCCGAGGCCGAGGGCTGGGCGGGGGTGACCGCCCGCCGGTTGGCCGAGCGCGCCGACGTCGACCTCGGGGCCCTCTACGAACGCTTCGCCGACCGGGATGCGGTGGTCGCCGCCGTCGCGGTGCGGGGCTTCGCCGACCTGTCCGCCGCGCTGACCGCTGCCCGTACGGCGGTCGACTGCCCGGCCGAGGTGTGGCCGGCGGTGATGGCGGCCTATCTCGATTTCGCCTACGCGCATCCGGAGATCTACGACGCGATGTTCGCGCACACTCCGGACCTCACCCTCGGGGCCGAGGAGGTGCCGGAGACCGTCGCGGCGGCCTTCGGTGAGCTGCGGGCGGCGCTGACCGCGTCCGCCGTCGCGCAGGACGACGACACGCTCGCCGAACTCGGCTGGAGCCTGTTGCACGGCATGGTGATGCTCACCCGGGGTGGTCGGTTGCGTCCGGAGGCCCAGGACCAACGCGAACAACTCGTCGGCAACCACCTCTTCGGCCTCCGCGACCGCTGACGCTGGCGGACCTCGCCCTGCCGGTCCCTTCCCGACAAGGGCCGAGAGCGCGTCTGGGCGTTTCCGCCCGCCTACTGGCGTCGGCAGCCGGAGGTACGCGCCGTGGTCGCGGCTCCGATGGCGGCGGCCCGGCTCCCCGGCCTGGTCGAGCAGGGGGAACGGCTTCGGTGCTCGTGGACGGGCGGACCGCTGCCGGCACGCGTCGGCCGGTCTGGCGGCACCGGTGGGTCGGGCCTGTTTCCCCATGATCGCCTATCTCGGCGTGCGGGAGGAGTCGGCGCGAGCCGACCTGCTGGCCCACGCCGTCGGCACGCTGCACACCGGGGGAGCCCACGAGGTGATCGCCGACGTGGATGCGCACCGGGTGGCCGTAGTGGCGGACCTGGAGCGAACCGGGTTCCGCCGGATCCGGGCCCGGGTGACGTTCGCACCAGCCGAGGCGTGCCTGCTGCCGCCCTCGAGGGCAAGGTAATCGGGTGGCCGAGGGGGGTCGGGTTGCCTAGGGTCGCGGCGTGACGCATGACGGGTTGATCGAGCCGGGCCGGGTGCTCGTCTTCGACGCGGACGACACGCTCTGGGAGAACAACGTCGTCTTCGAGCGGGTGATCGACGACTTCCTCACCTGGGTGGACCATCCGACGCTCGACCGGACGCAGTTGCGGGCGGTGCTCGACGACATCGAGCGGGCCAACGCCGTCGCGCACGGGTACGGCAGCAAGGTCTTCCTACGCAGCCTGCGGGAGTGCCTGGAGCGGCTGCGGGAACGACCGGCCACCGAGGCGGAGCGCCGCGAGATCGACGAGTTGGCGGTGGCGCTGGTGAACCACCAGGTCGAGCTGATGCCGGGGGTGGCCGACGCGCTGGACGAGTTGGCCGGGCGGCACGAGTTGCTGCTGTTGACCAAGGGGGAGCGCGAGGAGCAGCAGCGCAAGCTGGACGCGTGTGGGTTGCTGCACCACTTCGCGGCGGCGCACATCGTGCCGGAGAAGAACGTGGCGACCTATCACCGGCTGAGCCGGGAGCACGGCGTCGACCCGACCCGGGCGTGGATGATCGGCAACTCGCCGCGCTCGGACATCCTGCCGGCGCGGGCGGCCGGCTGGCGGGCGGTGTTCATCCCGAACGCCAACACCTGGGTGCTGGAACACGACGAGCTGGACCCGAGCGACGAGGGCGTACTGCATCTGCGGGCTTTTCCCGACCTGCTCACGCACTTCTGAAGCGGCCGGCCGGTGGCCGGGTGGGCTGGTCGGCAGGTCCGATCGAGTCAGCGCTCGGCGTCGGCCGGGTGTTACAGGCTCCTGCCGCTTTTCCCGCTGCTGGCAATAGTCCATACCGGCCCGGGCGGGCTCGGCCCCGACCCGCCTAGCCTCGGCCCCAGGTACCGCGACTCGCCGGGGTGGGTCGCGGTACCGGGTCCGGTCGTGGGGCACCGTGGAGCTGAGTGCTGGCGGGCCGGCTGCCGTGCTGGGGCTTGCTGACACGCGCGCCGGCATGCGGCTGGTGCGCTGCCCACGCCGGACGGGTCAGGGCCGGAGCGTGCGGGTCCGGTCCTGACCCGTGTCGTCGTCGAGCCCGGCTCAGGTGGTCTCGCCGCGCACGATGGCGACGGCGACCCGGCAGAACTCGTCCATGTCGGGTTGGAAGGCAGCGGCGATGTCCGGGTGCAGACCGGCGCGGGTCTCGTCGAGCAACTGCTGACACACCTGCTCCACCGGCTCGCCGGTGTAGGAGTCCCGGATCCGGTCGGCGGCCACCTGGAGCGCCGATGTCAGCTGCTGCTCCAAGGGCCCGCGCAGTTTCTCCTGGACCGGGTCACGAGGTTCCAGCGTGACATGTGGCTCCGACATCGGTGCTCCCTTCGTCGGCGGCAGCGGTACCCGACCACCACCGTCCGTCAAACCACGTTCGGTACCGCCGCGACGCGGATCTGGTACGAGAAGTCCTCGCCCGGCTCCTCCACGTACGACAACCGGCGGATCTGCTTGTCGTCGTCGTAGAGGGCGACGTCGACCAGGACACCGAGGTGGGCGAGGCCGATGCTGGTCACCCGCTTCTTGTCCTGCAGCACCGCACACACCCCGCCCAGCAGGGTGCTGGCGTCGGAGGTGCGGTGCCCGGGCGGGCAACGCAGCGTCAGGTCCACCTCGATCGGGCCGGACAGCGGGGTCCAGCCGGTCTTCTGTGCCGCCTCGCAGGCGGCCTGGAGCAGGGCGCGGACCCTCGTCGCCTGCCGGTGGCCGGCGGCGAAGATGGACAGCGCCTCGGTCTTGACCGGTGGCAGGCCGCTCACCTCGAACGTCAGGGCGAGAGCGCGGGTGTCCTGCACCACGACGGCACCTCCTCGTTGGGGACGATCCTGCCCAACCGGTGGACCGGTGACGGGGTGTTCCCGCGAGAACCCACCGATCGGCGGATCGGGGTGGGCCGGTGGCGTAACGGCGGCGACGGCGTACGCGCTGACGGCACGGCAGGTGTCACGCTAGTCGACCCGACGGCCGCCCGGTATCACTCAAGTGGTGGGATGCGGCGCGAACGCACAGAATTCGTTGCCCTCCGGGTCGGCCAGCACCCACCAGCTGACCGTGTCGTCCGGCTCCCGCAGCAGGCTCGCTCCGGCGGCGATCAGCGCGGTCGGCTCGGGGTCGACGAGATCGACGTCCCAGTGCATGCGGTTCTTGACCGTCTTGCCTTCCGGCACGGTGTCGAAGATCCAGAAGTCCCACGGGAAACCGCTCGCGCCGACGATCTTGGCGTACCCCTCGTCGCTGGGGCGGACCTCGCCGCCGACGACGCCGGACCACCAGGCGGCCTGCGCGGCCGCGTCGGCGGAGTCGACCACCAGCTCGAAGGGCCCGGGAGCAGCATCCGCGCCGGGCGGGACGGCACAGAACAGGTTGCCCTCCGGGTCGGCCAGCACCCACCAGTCGATCTCCGAGTCGGGCTCGCGGACGATCCGCGCCCCGGCCGCCAGCAGCGCCGTCGGCTGCGGCTCGGCCAGCCACAGATCAAGGTGTACGCGGGTCTTGACGCTTCGTGGCTCCGGCACCCGGTTGATCCAGATCGCCTCGGCCGAGGACCGCCCGGCCGGCGGGTCGACCCTGCCGTCCCCGTCCCCGGTGTCGACCAGGCTTCCGCCGAGGATGCCGGCCCAGAACCCGCCCAGGGCACGGGTGTCGGCGGCGTCGAGACAGAGGTCCTTGAAACGCGCGAGCATGCCGCCGATCCTGCCCCCAACCCCGCGCCACCGCACCCCGACCCACCGCACCCCGACCCACCGTGTCCGCCGCTGCCTGCCCTGGCCCGCCGATCATGGAGTTGAGGTCGCCGTCGATGCGGAGTGTCCGGACATCTCGGGTGCCACAAGGCCATGATCGACGTGGCGGGAGCGACCAGCGCGGGGTGGGCAGGTTCCGCACAGTGGCCGCGCCGCCCGGGGTGACCGAGCGGCGCGGGGCGGCGAGGAGGGTGTGCGGCGGGGGAGAGGTCAGCGGCGGCCGCGCTTGACCTCGTGGAAGGCCGACATGCGGAACAGGGGGAGCAGGCTGTCCCAGAGCAGCAGGGTGTCGTCGAGGTCGGGTACCTCGGTGAGGATCGGGCCGTGCAGACCCCGGTCGGCGCCGGGGACCATCAGCACCGGCGAGCCGATGTCCGGCCCGGCCGAGCCGAACGCCAGCGCGTGCGAGGTGTGTACCTCGGCGTCCCAGCGGTCGTCGTCCAGCGCCGCGGCCATGTCGTCGAGACCGGCCGCCGTCACGGCCTCCGCGACCAGCTTGTCGCCGGGCGGGTTACCGGCGTCGTGGGTACGGGTGCCCAACTCGGTGTAGAACCGGCCGGCGTCCTCGTGGCGGCCCTCCGCGCGCAGCGCCTCCACCAGCCGCAGCGCCCTGCTCGACGCCGCCATCGCCTCGGCGTACTCCGGTGGGGCCTGACCCCCGCTGAGGATGCTCAGGCTGAACGCCCGCCACTCGATGCGCAGGTCACGGGCTTCGGCGGCGGCGACCAGCCAGCGCGACGTGCGCCAGGTCCACGGGCAGGCGGGATCGAAGAAGAAGGTGGCGTCCACCGCCCGAGACTAACGCCCACCGTCCGGGTCGGCCTCCGGTGTGACCTGGACCACGCAAAGTGACGTTTAAGTCTTGTCACGCGGTGGGTTTCGCGACTTCCCAGCTCGGGCAGTGTTGCAGCCACGAGGCGCCAGGGCGGCGAACCGGCAGGTCAGAAGCCCTGGCCGCGTCGTCGTGCGCCGGGGCACGAGACCTCTTTCCCGGGTTGTTGGTCGAGACCGAGGGAGGGGTCATGGATCAGCCGTACAGCAGGCCCGGCGCCGTGGTGCCGGACGGCGCCCCGGAGCGCGGCGGAGTACCGGTATGAGCAGACGCCGACCTCGGGCACGTGTCGCGGCGGCGGCCGCTGCGCTGACGTTGCTGGCACCGATGGCCGCCTGTGCCTCTGGCGGCGACGGCGGGGTGCCCACGATCAACCTCTACTACCCGCCGGAGGAGAACTTCCAGCAGGTCGTCGACCAGTGCAACACGCAGGCCGGTGGGCGCTACCGGATCGACTACCGGGTGCTGCCCCGTGAGGCCGACGAGCAGCGGGTGCAGATGGTGCGCCGGCTCGCGGCCGACGACGACGGCATGGACGTGCTCGGCCTCGACGTGACCTGGACGCAGGAGTTCGCCGGCGCGAAGTGGGTCCTGGAATGGACCGGGCAGGATCGGGCCGAGGTCGAGGACGGCACCCTGGAGGGGCCGCTTGCGACCGCCCGGTACGAGGACAAGCTCTACGGCGCGCCGAAGAACACCAACGTCCAGCTCCTCTGGTATCGCAAGGACCTGGTGCCCGAGCCGCCGACCACCTGGAGCGAGATGATCCAGATGGCGCAGCGGCTCAAGGAGCAGGGCCAGCCGCACCAGGTGCTGACCATGGGCGCCCAGTACGAGGGCCTGGTGGTGCTCTACAACACCCTGGTGGCCAGTGCCGGCGGCAACATCCTCAACGCCGAGGGCACCGAGGCCGCGATGGACGAGGGTGCGGTGCGGGCGCTGGAGCAGCTCCGCGACTTCGCCACGTCCGGCGTGACCTCGCCGTCGTTCAGCAACGCCATGGAGGACCCGGTCCGGCTGGAGTTCCAGGCCGGTAACGGCGCCTTCCAGATCAACTGGCCGTTCGTCTATCCGGCGATGCAGGAGGCCAACCCGCAGTTGGCCGAGCAGGTCGCCTGGGCGCGGGTGCCCGGCATCGACGAGGGTACGCCCGGTCGGGTCACCATCGGCGGGATCAACCTCGCGGTCAGCTCGCACTCGAAGCACCCGGCGGAGTCCTTCGAGGCCGCCAAGTGCCTGCGCAACGCGGAGAACCAGAAGTTCTCGGCGATCAACGACGGTGTGCCGCCGACCATCGAGAGCGTGTACGACGACCCGGAGATGGACGAGGCGTACCCGATGAAGGAGACCATCCTCGAACAGCTGCGGGACCCGGCGGTCCGGCCGCTGACCCCGGCGTACCAGAGCATCTCGACGGTGATGTCGGCGATCCTGTCGCCGCCGTCGGCGATCGACCCGCCCGCGACCGCGGACGAGCTGCGCGACGCCGTCGCGGACGCGCTGGAGTCGAGGGGAGTGCTGCCGTGACCGAGCGAAGCACGACGAGCGACACGGACACGGTCGACGAGACGACCGACGGTCCTCGGCACGCGACGGTGCCCGCGCAGCGGTCCAACCGTCGCCGCAAGGCCCCGCTGAGCGAGAACAAGCGGGCCGAACGGAGACTGGGCTGGCTGCTGTGCGCGCCGGCCGCGCTGGTCATGGTCGCGGTGACCGGCTATCCGATCCTCTACTCGGTGTGGCTGTCGTTGCAGCGCTTCGACCTGCGCTTCCCCGACGAGCGGGAGTTCGTCGGCCTGGACAACTACGTCACCGTGCTGACCAACGACTTCTGGTGGACAGCATTCGGCGTGACGATGCTGATCACGGTGGTCACCGTCGCCGTGGAACTGGTGCTCGGCATGGGGCTCGCGCTGGTCATGCACCGGACGCTGGTCGGCCGGGGCATCGTGCGCACGGCGGCGCTGATCCCGTACGGCATCGTCACGGTCGTCGCCGCCTTCTCCTGGCGGTACGCGTGGACCCCCGGCACCGGTTATCTGGCCAACCTCTTCTCCGACGGCGCACCGCTGACCGAACGGGCCAGCTCGCTGGCGATCATCATGCTGGCGGAGATCTGGAAGACCACGCCGTTCATGGCGCTGCTGCTGATGGCGGGTCTGGCGCTGGTGCCGGAGGACCTGCTCAAGGCGGCCTCCACGGACGGGGCCACCGCGTGGCAGCGGTTCACCAAGGTGATGCTGCCGGTGATGAAGCCGGCGATCCTGGTCGCCCTGCTGTTCCGCACCCTCGACGCGTTCCGGGTCTTCGACAACATCTACGTGCTGACCAACGGGGCTAACCAGACCTCGTCGGTGTCGATGATCGCCTACAACAACCTGATCCGGGGCCTGAACCTCGGCATCGGGTCGACCATGTCGGTGCTGATCTTCATCGCCGTGGCGATCATCGCATTCATCTTCGTGAAGCTGTTCGGTACCGCTGCCCCCGGCAGTGACGACGGGGAGAGGCGCTGAGATGGCGGACACCACCAAGGTCAAGCTCCAGTGGGGCGTGATGAACACGATCGTGGTCGTCTTCGCCCTGATCCCGGTGCTGTGGATCATGTCGTTGTCGTTTAAGACGCCGGCCACGCTGACCGACGGCAACTTCATCCCGCGCGAGTGGACGCTGGAGAACTACCGCAACATCTTCGCCACCGACCAGTTCGTCCGAGCGCTGGTCAACTCCATCGGCATCGCGCTGATCGCCACCACGATCGCCGTGGTGCTCGGCACCATGGCCGCGTACGCGATCGCCCGGCTGGACTTCCCCGGCAAGCGTCTGCTCGTCGGCGTCGCCCTGCTGATCGCGATGTTCCCGCAGGTGTCGCTGGTCTCGCCGCTGTTCGAGATCGAACGGCAGCTGGGGCTCTTCGACACCTGGCCGGGTCTGATCCTGCCGTACATCACCTTCGCGCTGCCGCTGGCGATCTATACGCTGTCCGCGTTCTTCAAGCAGGTCCCGTGGGATCTGGAGAAGGCCGCGAAGATGGACGGCGCCACCCAGGGCCAGGCGTTCCGGCGGGTCATCGCCCCGCTTGCCGCACCGGGGGTCTTCACCACGGCGATCCTGGTCTTCATCTTCTGCTGGAACGACTTCCTGTTCGCCATCTCGCTGACCTCCACCGAACGCTCGCGCACGGTGCCGGTGGCGTTGTCGTTCTTCACCGGCGAGTCGCAGTTCGAGGACCCCACCGGAGCGATCTGCGCCGCCGCCGTGGTGATCACCGTACCGATCATCCTGTTCGTCCTCTTCTTCCAACGCCGCATCGTCTCCGGCCTGACCTCCGGCGCCGTCAAGGGATAGGTGATAACTCGTGGCTGACATCGTGCTCGACAAGGTGAGCAAGAAATTCCCGGACGGCACCACGGCGGTGCGGGACGTCGACCTGGAGATCGCCGACGGCGAGTTCGTGATCCTGGTCGGTCCCTCCGGCTGCGGCAAGTCCACCACCCTCAACATGATCGCCGGGCTGGAGGACATCAGCTCCGGTGACCTGCGCATCGGCGGCGAACGGGTCAACGACAAGGCCCCCCGGGACCGGGACATCGCGATGGTCTTCCAGTCCTACGCGCTGTACCCGAACATGACCGTCCGGGAGAACATGGCGTTCCCACTGCGGCTGGCCAAGCTGGACAAGGAGACGATCAACCGCAAGGTCGACGAGGCGGCCAAGGTCCTCGAACTGACGTCGCTGCTGGACCGCAGGCCGGCCAACCTCTCCGGCGGGCAGCGGCAGCGGGTCGCGATGGGCCGGGCGATCGTCCGTCAGCCCAAGGCGTTCCTGATGGACGAGCCGCTGTCCAACCTGGACGCCAAGCTGCGGGTGCAGATGCGGACCGTGGTGTCCCGCCTGCAGAAGAAGCTCGGCACCACCACCGTCTACGTCACCCACGACCAGACCGAGGCGATGACCCTCGGCGACCGCGTGGTGATCATGCGAGGTGGGGCGGTCCAGCAGGTCGGCCCGCCGCAGGAGCTGTACGAGAACCCGAACAACCTCTTCGTGGCCGGGTTCATCGGCTCCCCGTCGATGAACTTCCTACCCGCCACCCTCGAACAGGGCACCCTGCGTACCGCCCTGGGTGACGTGCCGATCGGCGACCGGACCCGCCGCGAACTGGAGGCCGCCGACGCCTCCCGCGACCTGATCCTCGGCATCCGGCCCGAGCACTTCGAGGACGCCGAACTGATCGACGAGGAGACCCGCCGCCGGGGCATGGAGTTCGAGGCGCCGGTGGACATCGTCGAGTCGATGGGCTCGGACAAGTACGTCTACCTGACCGTCGAGGGGGAGCGGGCCACCGCCGCCGAGCTGGAGGAGTTGGCCGCCGACACCGGTGCCGCCGACTTCGCCGGTGGCGGATCGAACCTGGTCACCCGGCTGTCGGCCGAGTCGACGGTGAGCGAGGGCGAGAACCGGCGGGTCTGGTTCAACCTGGAGAAGATCCACCTGTTCGACCCGGCCAACGGCCGCAACCTCACCCTCCACGAGGGCCGTGCGGGCGGCACCCTGGACGCCTGACCGCCTACGACCGGCGCCCTTCGACCTTCCACGGTCGAGGGGCGCCGGTCTTGTCTCACCTGGGCGCTACGGTGCGCGGGCAGAGAGGGAGGACCGGAGTGTTCGTCGAGATCGTTTTTTCAGGCCTGCCGATCGACCGGGACGACCTGGAAGACGCGCTGAACGAGGAGTTCAAACTGGACGGCGAGGTCACCGGCGCGGGTACCGGGGTGCACGGGAGCAATCTCGACCTGGAGATCGCGGAGAGCGCGGACCGCACGGCGGCCCTGGCGCGAATGCAGAAGGTGTTCGTGGAACTCGGGATCGAGAACCACGTACGCCCGATCGTCCGCGACTGACCAGACGACCCGATCGCCTTCAGCCGGCCCCGCGTCCGCTCGGACCGCGCGAAATAGCTAGCGCAGAGACCGGCGGAGCAGGTCGATCAGGTATTCGGCGGCCTGTGCGGTGTCGAAGTCCGGGGCGGTCAGGTTCTTCGAGACGATCGCGTCCAGCGCGCCGTTCATGATCAACGCGGTGGCGTCCGGGTCGATGTCGGGCCGGTAGTCGCCGGCGTCGCGGGCGGCGGCGATCAACGCCGCCACGGACTGCTGTCGGCTGGGGGCGTTCGGTAGGTCGTCGACGGTCGGCGCGCTGCCGATGGCCTCAACGATCATGCGAGTGTGCGTCGGGTGCTCGGTCAGGTATCCGGTGATGGACCGGATGTACGCCTCCACGGCAGCCGCGCCGGAGGCCGCCTCGACTGCTGCTGCGACGTGGGTGGTCAGATCCTCGAGCACCGAGTCGTAGGCGGCCCGCACGACCGCGTCTTTCGACGGGTAGTGATAGAGGACTGCGGCCTTGGAGATGCCGGCGCCCTCAGCAATCCGGATCAGTGACGTGCCGGTGTAGCCATGTCGAGCGATCAGGTCGATGGTCACGCCGATGAGCTGGGCACGGCGGGCTTGCTCGGTGATGGTCAGCGGCTTTCCGGGCACCCCTACACCGTAGAAGACAACCGTGCGGTTGAAAAATCTACCAAGCGGTCAGTAATCTGACCGTATGGTTAGAACGACGACACGGAAGATCGGAACCTGGCTACGCCGACGCCGCCGTTCGCTCCTCTGGGCGGGAACCGCGGTGGCGGTCCTCGTGGCCGGCGGTACCTGTGCACTGCGCGAATCCTCGCCGGTCGGCTACTTCACGTCAGCCGAGGCCCATGACCGGTTCATCGCCTCCTACCAGAGGGCGATGGCGCAACTGCCCGCTCCCGACCGCGCGCTCGACGTCCGCACCGGCTATGGCGTCGTGCGCGTCTACCACTTCGAAGGCGACGGCGTGCCCGATGCCGCGCCTCTGTTGCTGCTGCCCGGGCGATCCTCGGCGTCACCGGTATGGGCAGACAACCTGCCGTCACTGCTCACGCTGCGCGACGTGTACACGGTCGACCTGCTCGGTGAGCCAGGGCTCAGCGTGCAGCAGCGCCCGATCGTCACCGATGCGGATCATGCGCAGTGGCTGCACGAGGTGCTGCAAGCCCTGCCGGAACCGCGTATCCACCTGTTCGGTCTGTCGATCGGCGGGTGGACGGCGATGAACCTGGCTCTGCACCGGCCGGAGAAGGTGGCCGGGGTCATCCTGCTCGATCCGGTGCTCACCTTCGCCAACCTGTCGACCGGTGTGGTGCTGCGGTCGATCCCGGTGAGTGTCCGTTGGGCGCCCAAATCGTGGCGGGACAGCTTCACCAGCTGGACCGCGAACGGCGCACCGGTCGAGGACGTACCGGTGGCCGACATGATCGAGCAAGGGCTGCAGTCGTACGCGATGAAGTTGTCCGCCCCGGCCCGGCCGGGCGAGGACCAGCTCGCCCAGCTCGGCGTGCCCGTCCTGGTCCTGTTGGCCGGTGAGTCGCGGATGCATGACGCCGCTGAGGCCGCCGAGTACGCCCGGCGGGTGCTGCCCGAAGCGACCGTCAAGACCTATCCCCACGCCTCCCACGCCATCAACGGCGAGCACCCGGACGAGATCGCCGCTGACGTCGCGACCTTCCTCGGCGCAGGAGGCCGCTGACGCCGGCCTCTACTGGTGGACGCCCTCGAAGATGCGGGCACTAGGTATGCCTAGGTGGCCCGTGTACGCCGCTAAACCCCGGTGAGCAGTGAAGATAGGTAAGCGTTGCCCGATGTGGCAGCACCCTTGTCAACCGACGATTGATCCATCAGCGGTTGACAAGGAGACAAGCCATGTTGATGGACCCGGGCACCATGCTGGCGCTGGCGAACGATCGTCGCCGCGAGTTGATCGCCGAGGCCGACAGCGAGCGCCTACTCACCAACGCCCGGCGGGCTCGCCGGGCCCGCCGAGCCCGTAACACGCTGGCCGTCCGTGGACAGCCCGACGGTAACCTCTCGTCGTGCGAACCATCCGCGGCGGTGCCAGCCCAGTGATGATCGGGCGGGAAAGCGAGCTGCGCCGGTTGGCGCAGCTCGCTTCGGCACGTGAGCCGGCGGTGGCGCTCATCGCGGGTGAGCCGGGCATCGGGAAGACCCGGCTGGTGCACGAGCTGTTGACAACCGTGTCGGCGGAGACCGTGGTGCTGGTCGGCCAGGCGGAACCCGGCTCGCTGTCCCGGCCGTACGAGGTGCTCCTGGGCGCCATCGACGGCCGTCCAGGCAGCGACGAGGAGCAGCTTGCGGCCCTCGCGGACCCGCGGCGCAGCCCGGTCGAGCGCCTGCACACCGGCCTCGCCATCCTGGCCGACCTGATCGGCGACTCCCCTGCGGTCATCGTCTTCGAGGACCTGCATTGGGCCGACTCGGAGAGCGCGGCGCTGTTCGAGCGGATCGCCGACCAGCGCGGGCCGCGGCTGCTCATCGGAACGTACCGGCCGGACGAGGTGACCCGCCGCCAACCGGTGGCTGGCCTGCTGGCCCGGATGGAACGCCGGCACACCGTCACCCACGTACGTCTGGATCGCCTCACCCCCGCACAGACCGCAACGTTGCTGGCGGCGGCCACCGGCGCTCCGGCGCCGCTGCGCGCCGTGGCGGCACTGCACCACCGCACCGGTGGCAACCCGTTCTTCCTGGAGGAGTTGCTGCGTGCGCTGCCCGGGTACGACGTGGAGGCGCTGGTCGAGCAACCGCTGCCGTGGAGTCTCGCCGAGGTGTTACGCCGACAGGTCGACGACCTCGACCCGGTCAGCCACCGCGTCGTCGAGGCGGCTACCGTGCTCGGCCACCGCATCCCGTTCGACTTGCTCGCCGACGTGACCGGTCTGGGCGAGGACGAGCTCATCGCCGTGTTGCGAGACCTGGTCACCCAGGGCGTCCTGGTCGAGTCCGGCGACGACGAGTTCGCGTTCCGGCACGCACTGGTGCGCGAGGCGATCGTCGACCAGATGCTCGGCCGGCAGCGCCGCCGGCTTCACGAGAGGGCACTCGACGTACTTCTGAACGGCGGTGTCCCCGACCCGGCCATGGTGGCGCACCACGCGCGCGGCGCGGGCCGGTACGACGACATGATCGCCGCGGCCCGCCGCGGCTCTGAGCTCTACCTCTCCATCGGCTCCGCCTACCAGGCCCTGCAACTGGCAGAGATGGGCCTCGACGAGATGCCCGACGACACCGACCTGCTCGCCTCCGCCGCCCGAGCAGCGTGGTTGGCCGGACTGCTGGATGACGCCCTGCGGTACGGCCGGCGCTGGCGCGACCTCGCCGACACCACGACCGACCGGGCTGAGTCGCTGTACCTCCTGGTCCGCATCGCGTGGGAGTCCCGCGAGAACGACGAGATGCGCGCGTTGACGCACGACATCGGGACCCTGATCGCGCAGCTTCCCCCCGGCGCTGACCAGGCGCGGGCGATGACCGCGATCGCGCAGTCGGCGTACCTGCAAGGCGACTGCGACGCCGTGTTGCTCTGGTCCGACCGCGCGCTGGCGCTGGCGGACGAATTCGACCTGCCATCCGTACGCCTGGCCGCGCTGATCGAGAAGGGTGCGACGCTTGTCGAGCGCCCGCAGACCGCCGCCGACGGCCGCAAGATCCTGTCCGCTCTCGTCGACGAGGCCGAGAAGACGGGCGAGTGGGTGCTGGCTGCCCGTGCCCTCGACTCCCTGGTGCACGGCGAGCCACCCACCTCGCCGATCGAGCACGCCGAGACACTGGAGCGGATGCGGGTTGACGCCGAGCGGGCCGGCTTCGAGTCACTCGCGGTGGCCACGTACTTCCAGGGCCGAGCCCGGCTCGCGGTGCGGGCCGGCGACCTGTGCGCCGCGACCGGGGCGCTGGAGGAGGGGCGCGAGCAGGACCGCAGCTACCGACGCCGGGGCCGCTGGGCCGACTACCACGGCGTCTTCCTCGCCGGGCTCTATCTGGAGGCCGGCGAGCTGGACCACGTCGAGCAGCTCGTCACGGACCTGGCGGCGCTGCCCGACAACTGGCCGGCGACGATTCCCAGCCTCGCGTTCCACCTCGCCTGCCGTCGCGGCGACCTCCCGCGCGCCGAAGCGAGCCTGGAGGAACTCATCGCGGCCCTAGCCGAGCAGCCGTGGCGCAGCAATGAAACGGCCCACGATCTCATCTCCGCCGCGCTTCATATCGGCTTGCCGACGCACCGGCTCGACCAGATGGCCGCCGCGCTACTCGACGCCAGCGTATGGGACGCCTACCGGACCCTCGTCGACGCCCAGCTCGCGGAAGCACGCGGCCAGCACGTCGAGGCGCTGGCCGGCTACCTGTCCGTCGCCGAGGCCCACATCCTGGCGCCGGCGACCCGTGGCACCGTACGCGTCGGCGCCGCCCGTTGTCTGCTCGCGAACGACCAGCGCGAGGAGGCTGCCGCGCAGGTGGAGGCGGCCATACCCCTGCTGGCCGACTGGCGTGGCTGGCGGGTGGCCCAGCTCGCCCACGTCCGCGCCCAGCTGGGCATGGCGCCGGTCGACGCGGCACCCGCGGTCACAGGTCCGACCGCCCTGACCCCCCGCGAGCGGGAGGTGGCAGTGCTGATCAGCGACGGGCTGACGAACGCCGAGCTGGCCCGGCGCCTCTACATCTCACCGAAGACCGCCGCCGTTCACGTCTCGAACATCCTGCGGAAGCTGGGCGTCTCGTCCCGGACCGAGGTGGGTGACCTCATCGGGCGTCATTGACCGCCACCGCCACCGCCACCGCCGCACCAGGCAGCCGTGCTGCAACGGTTCGCAGCGACGATCACCGCCACACCGTACCGCCAGAATGCTCAGGTGAGGACGTCGCGGACTCGGTCGCGTTCCGGCTGGAACAGGTTCCAGAGGTGGTCCTCGTCGGCGTCCGGCAGGTTCTCGACGCGGCCGTAGTCGAAGGGCGGCTGTGGGTCGTACTCCAGAAACGCCTGGCCTCGGCCGGCGGCCCGCTCGCCCCACAGGCGTGCCGCCACCACGAGCGCGGCGTCCATTCCGGCGCTGATGCCGGCGCTGGTGACGATCCGGCCGTCGACGACCCAGCGCCGCCGCTTGAAGCGTGCGCCGGACAGCGGCAGTTCGTCGGCGAACGCCCAGTAGGTGGTCGCCGAGCGGCCCTTCAGGATGCCGGCGGCGGCCAGCAGCAGTACGCCGGTGCAGATCCCGAACGTGACGCGGGTGTGTCGGTGCGCGGTCCGGATGTAGTCCAGGATGGCCGGGTCCTGCATGAGGACGCTGGGCTGGCTCGGTCCGGGGACGACGAGCACGTCGGGTCGGGGGAGGGTGTCGTAGGTGGCGGTCGGTGCCCACCGCAGGCCCGGTCCGCCGGGGATCGGTGCCAGGTCCGAGCCGACGAAGTGCAGCCGGGCCGGTGGTCCGCCAGCGCGTCCGGTGGCGCCGAGGACACCCAGCGGGCCGATCAGGTCGAGCGGGACGAGCCCGTCGAAGACCAGGAAGGCGATGTCGAGGGGTTCCTCGTCGCCCGCCGACGGCGTTCGGCCGGCGGTGGCGGGCCCGGCGGCCGGAGCGGCGGCGGCCGGGGCGGTGCTGCCGACGGTGAGGCCGGTTGCGGCGAGTGCGGCGCCGATGGTCAGGAGTCGGCGTCGGTTGGGGTGGTCAGGCATGGGGCGTACCTTTCTGCGATCGGTGGCGGTAGGTGGTCGGGGCCATTCCGAGGACCCGGTGGAAGGCCTGCCGCATGGTCTCGACGCTGCGAAAGCCACACTGCTTGGCCACCACCTCGACGGTGTCGTCACCGGCTTCGAGGAGCTGCTGGGCGGCCTCGACCCGGATCTGTTGGACGTACTGGCCGGGCGTGGTGCCCAGCACCTCGATGAACAGGCGGGACAGGTGACGCGGGCTCACCGCCGCACGGGCGGCCATCGCCTCCACCGAGTGGTCGGCGTCTGGTTGCGCGACGACCGCGTCGAGGACCGCCCGCAGCGCCGGCTGGCGTGACGGGCGGGTGCGGCCACGGACCGACAGTTGCGACTGTCCGGCCGGTCGTTGCAGGAAGACCACCAGCCACTGGGCGACCTGTCGGGCGAGCGCTGCGCCGTGGTCGCGGTCGAGCAGGGCCAGGGCGAGGTCGATGCCGGCGGTGACCCCGGCGGCGGTGTAGAGGTCGCCGTCGCGCACGTACATGCCGTCGGACTCGACGGTGACCTGCGGGTACCGGTCGGCCAGCTCGCGACAGAAGGCCCAATGGGTGGTCGCGCGCCGGCCGTCGAGCAGGCCGGCCTCGGCGAGTACGAACGCGCCGATGCACACCGAGGCGAGCACCGTGCACGAGTTGTGTACTCGGCGTACCGCCTGGGCCAGCGGCACCAACGTGGTGCCGGTGGGGGCGGGGTCGCAGCCGGCGACCAGCAGGATGTGCACCGGTTCGGTC
The DNA here is from genome assembly GCF_053589795.1 of Micromonospora sp. NPDC003241. Taxonomy (NCBI): domain Bacteria; kingdom Bacillati; phylum Actinomycetota; class Actinomycetes; order Micromonosporales; family Micromonosporaceae; genus Micromonospora; species Micromonospora sp. NPDC003241. Next base: position 46,196 of record NZ_JBSFSO010000016.1, read on the forward strand.
ACCGCGTCCAGGGCGGTGTCGACGCCGAGTCGGACCCCTTCGCGGGTGTGGACCGGATGCCCGTCGGGCGAGGCCAGCCGGACCCGGTAGCCGCCGCCGCACTGCGCCGCGAGCGCGAACACCTGCAACGGCCCGGCGACGTCGAGCAGGACGGCACCGTCCGCCGCCGCGATGATCACGTCCCGAGAGCCGTCAGCGCGTAAGGGCGAAGCTCTCATGTGTCGAGTATTCGAAGTGGGCGTCGACCACGGCAACGACGGCCGTCCCACGGATCCGGCCATGGTGGTCCGGAACCACAGCCTCGCTCCGAACGACCACCCGACCGCCGCCCGAGAGGGCATCGCTCATCCGGCGGCGTCCGGCAGGGCGTCGATCAGCGCGGCTTCCCGGGCGCTGCTCAGCCCGGCGCGGCGATCCCGGTGCAACCCTTCGGCACGTTCCCAGGCGAGGGTGTCGGCCAGCAGGTCGGTCCGGGGGCGGTGGCGGAGGCCGGCGGCCTCGGCCGCCGCGCCGCTGCGGGCCGCCCAGCCGCGTGCGGCCGGGTCCGCGATCCACATCGGCAGCGACTCCGGGCCCATGTACTCGGCGACTCCCTGCGCCACCAGCCACTGTGGGGCGGCGTACACGAGCGGACCGGTGTGGCCGGCCACGGCCCGGGACCGGGCGATCCATTCGGCGAAGGGTACGACAGGGCCGACCGCGTTGTACGTGCCGACCGTGCCGGCCCGTGCGCTGTCGAGCAGCCAGGCGGCCAGGTCGCGGACGTCGACGACCTGGGTCGACAGGTCGGGGGCGTGAGGTACCAGCAGCGGTGTGTCGGGGTCACGGGCGGCGCGGGCGACCCAGTAGCCGGACCGGCCGCTCTGGTCGCCCGGACCTCCGATCAACCCGGCACGCGCCACCAGTGCGCGGTCACCCACCGCGCTCGTGGTGATCTGCTCGCAGGCCACCTTCGCCTCGCCGTACTCCTCGCGGTCGACCGTGTCGCGGCTCGTGGCGGGCAGCGTGGCCGCCGACTCGTCGGCGCCGGGGGTGTCGTGCTCGGCGTAGGCGCTGACCGAGGAGACGTAACTCCAGTGCCGGGCTCGGCCACCCAGGGCGCGCAGCGCCTCCCGCACGAAGCGCGGCTGCCACGACACCTCGACGACGGCGTCCCAGTCGCGGTCGCGCAGCCCGTCGTACGCGGCGGGGTCGCTCCGGTCGGCGGCCACGAGAACCGCGCCGGGCGCTACCGTCCCGCTCTCGCCCCGGGCCAGGCAGGTGACCGCGTACCCCCGGTCGACCGCCTGCCGGGCCACCTCGTGCCCGAGCCACGCCGTCCCGCCCAACACCAGCATCTCCATGTCCGTGAGCCAAGCAGCGAGGTACGCGGCACGCCAAGGTTCTTCGCCGACGGCAGAAGCCTGCGGGCGTACGCCACCGGTCTAGGCTGGATGTCATGTTCCGCGACGAGGATCTCGCCCTGCTCGCCCGGCCGCTGCACGCCTTCCTCACCGTGGCGCCCCGGGGCGACCGCTGGCCGGCACCGCGCCCGGTCTGGTTCGAGGTCACCGACGACGGGGACCTGCAGATGTTCTCGCTGCCGGACGCGCCGAAGCTGGACCGTATCCGGGAACGGCCACGGGCCTCCGTGGTCGTGGCGGCGCCGACCGGTGAGCCCGAGCACTGGGTGTCGGTGGAGGGCCCGGTCACGCTGCACGACGACGGCGGCGTGGAGTTGGCGACCCGGCTCGCCGAGCGGTACTACGACATGAGCGACCCGACGCGTCAGAGCCTGGTCGACGAGTGGCGCAGCGGGGGAGTGGTGCGGATCGTGCTGCGTCCCGAGCGGGTGAACCGCTTCTCGATGTGACGGTCCGCGCCGCCGAATTCGGTGGCTCGCGCTCGGGTCGGTCGGCGACGATCGGCGGATGTCCGTACCCCTGCGTCAGATCCGCGCCCGATACTCGGCCGACACCATCACCGTCTACCAGGCGTACTCGCCGCAGATCGCGGAGCCGGCGGTGGCGGCGGGCCGCTTCGTGGCCCCGTTCAAACGGGAACGGATGACGTGGATCAAGCCGTCGTTTCTGTGGATGATGTACCGCTGTGGCTGGGCCACCAAGGAGGGCCAGGAGCGGGTGCTCGCCGTGGACCTGCGCCGGGAGGGCTTCGAGTGGGAGCTGGAGCGGGCCTGCCTGAGTCACTACGTCCCGGAGCTGCACGCCGACCGGGACACCTGGTCGCGACAGCTCAAGTCCAGTCCGGTACGGGTGCAGTGGGATCCGGAACGGTCCCTGCGCCTGGCGGAGCTGCCGTACCGGTCGTTGCAGGTGGGGCTCTCCGGCCCGGCCGTCGCCGGGTACGTCGACGAGTGGGTGGTGGCCATCCGCGACGTCACCGCCGACGTGCGGCAGATCCGGGACTTGGTGCGCCGCGGCGACGACCGGGCCGCCGCCGCCCGGTTGCCGGTCGAGCAGGTGTATCCGTTGCCCGCGCCGATCGCCGCCGTCGTCAACGCCACCGGCTAGCCGGATCCGCTGTTGACTCTCAGGCGGCTTGAGACGCCAGGCTGGTGGCCATGGACGAGTGGTTGTCGATCGGGGATGTGGCCCGCCGTACGGGTCTGAGTGTCAGCGCCATCCGGTTCTATGCCGACGAGGGCATCGTCGCGCCGGTCGGGTACACCGGTGCCGGCTACCGGTGCTACGACGCGCGGGGCGTGGCGGCCCTCGAACTGGTGCGTACGCTGCGGGACCTGGGTGCGGGGCTGGACGAGATCCGTCGGTTGCTGGCCGACGAGATCACGGTGCGGGATCTCGCGACCGCCCATCTGGCGCTCGTCGAGCGGCAGATGGGTCAGCTGCGTACCCGGCGGGCGGTGCTGCGGGCGGTCGTGCGGCAGGACAGTGAGGCCGGGCAGGTGAGTCTCGTGCACCGGTTGGCGTCGATGTCCGACGACGACCGTGAGCAACTCGTGGAGGAGTTCTGGACCGAGGTCACCGCCGGCCTCGACCTGCGGGAGTTCGTCGACTATCTGCGCCCGTGGCGGCCCCGGCTGCCGGAGGACCCCACCGGCGAGCAGCTCGACGCGTGGATCGAGTTGGCCGACATGGTGCGCGACGCCGGGTTCCGGGACGCGGTCCGGCAGTACTTCGGGGCGACCTTCGCCGGCGCGGCGGATCGCGAGCGGGAGGACCCGGCGACGGAGGCGGAGGTCGCGGAACAGGTCGAGATCCTCGCGCAGGCCAGGGCCGCGTCCGAGGCCGGCGTACCGGTCGACTCCCGCGAGGCCCGGCGGTTGGCGACGCGGTGGGTGGCGCTGGCCGCGAGTCGCGGCGGTGAGCGGGATCTGGCCGAGGTACGGCGGCAGATCGCCGCCGCCGACCCCGGGCCGCAGGTGAGCCGACATGTCGCGCTGCTCGGCAGGTACCACTCGCTGACCGCCACCATCAACGGCACGCCGCAACCCGTCGGGCACGCCCCGGCGTCGACCTGGCTGCACGCCGTCGTGGCCGCCCTGAGCTGATCGGGCGCTCGGGCCCGCGCAGCGGTCGTCGTGCAGCCTGTCTCGGTTGGTCGCCGCGACACCGTCGACACGACCAGCGGCGACGCGTCGGAATCAGCTCCAGGGCAGTCCGACGTAGTTCTCGGCGAGGCTGGTCGCCGCGGCGGGTGAGGAGACGACGTACTCCAACTGCGCGCGCTGCAACTGTTGCCCGAAGGCGTCGTGCTCTGGGAAGCGGTGCAGCATCGACGTCATCCACCAGGAGAAGTGCTGTACCCGCCAGACCCGGTTCAGGCAGGTGGTCGAGTACTCGTCGAGCCCGGTCTCGCTGCCGGTGGCGTACCAGTGCGACAGCGCGGCAGCCAGCACGTGCACGTCGTGGACCGCGAGGTTCAGGCCCTTGGCCCCGGTCGGCGGCACGATGTGCGCGGCGTCCCCCGCGAGGAACAGCCGCCCGTGTCGCATCGGTTCGCACACGAAACTGCGCATCGGGACGATCGACTTCTCCAGGATCGGTCCCTCGTTGACACTCCGGCCGTCGTGCCCGATCCGGGTGCCGAGTTCGTCCCAGATGCGCTGGTCCGGCCACTCGGCGAGATCCTCGGTCGGATCGACCTGGAGATAGAGCCGGCTGATCGTGGGTGACCGGAGGCTGGCCAGCGCGAAGCCCCGCTCGTGGTAGGCGTAGATGAGCTCGTCGTGGACGGGTGGAGCGGCGGCAAGGACACCGAGCCAGCCGAAGGGGTACTCGCGTTCCAGGATTCGTGCCGACGCGGGCAGCAGACCACGCGTGACGCCGTGGAAGCCGTCGCAACCGGCGACGACGTCGCACTCCAGTTCTGTCGACCGCCCCTCGACGGTGAACCGCACCCGTGGCGTCGGGCCCGTCACGTCCAGTACGGTCACGTCGTCTGCCTCGAAGTACACCTGGCCGCCGGTGGCGAGCCGCGCCTCGGTCAGATCCCGGACGACGTGCTGCTGCCCGTACACGGTGATGGCCCGTCCACCGGTCAGGTCGCTCATCGGGATGCGATGCGAGACGCCGTCGAAGAGCAGTGCGATGCCGTGATGCGGCAGGCCCTCGCGGTCGAGCCGGTCGGCCAGCCCGATCTCGCGCAGGAGGTCGACGGTGCTCTGCTCCAGCACGCCGGCGCGGACCCGCTGCTCGACGTACTCGCGGCTGCGGCGCTCCACCACCACCGAGTCGATGCCCTGACGATGCAGCAGGTGGGACAGCAAGAGTCCAGCGGGGCCCGCCCCCACGATCGCGACCTGGGTACGCACCTGTTCTCCCCTTTCCGAAACCGACGTCCTGACATGTCGTCGCACCGGGCGTCGGGCCCGTGCGACCTTGGTCCTGCCGGGCTAGCCGGTGCCGGCCTCCTCACGCAGCACCCGCGCGGCGACGCCGAACGCCGCGTTCGCGGCCGGTACACCGCAGTAGACGGCGCACTGCAGCAACACCTCCTTGATCTCCTCGGGGGTGAGGCCGTTGCGCAGCGCCGCCCGGACGTGCATCGCCAACTCGCCGAGATGACCGTGGGCGACCAGTGCGGTGAGCGTGATGCAGCTACGGGTACGGCGGTCCAGGCCGGGTCGGGTCCAGATCTCGCCCCAGGCATACCGGGTGATCAGGTCCTGAAAGTCGGCGGTGAACCCGTCGGTGTCGGCGACGGCCCGGTCCACGTGTGCGTCGCCGAGCACCTGCCGCCGGACCGCCATCCCCTGCACGCGGCGTTCGTCCATCACTCCTCCAGAAAGTGTTCGGCCAGCAGGTCGGTCACCCGCACGGGCTGCTCCAGGTTGGCCAGGTGCGCCGCGCGGTCCAGGACCGCCAGCCGTGCTCCGGGCACGGCGTCGGCGATGACGTGGGCGTCGCGGGGCGGGGTGGCCGGGTCGTCCGCACCGGCGAGCACCAGAGTGGGAGCGGTGATCGTCGGCAGCAGCGGGCGCAGGTCCATCGCGGCGATGGCTTCGCAGCAGGCCGCGTACCCCTCGCTGTCACCGGCGGTCAGGTCCGCGACGAGTGGTGCCACCACCTCGGGATGACGGTCGGCGAAGCCGGCGGTGAACCACCGGCCGAGCAGGACGTCGGTCAGGCTCGCGGTGCCGTGCGCCCGGACCTGGGCGGCCCGGGCCAGCCAGGCGTCGGCGGGCGGCAGATGGGCGGCCGTGCAGAGCAGGGCGAGCCGGTCGACCCGCGCCGGGCGGTGCGCGGCCAGCCACATGCCGACCATGCCGCCGAGCGAGAGACCCGCGTAGTGCACACGGCCCAGGTCGAGGTGGTCGAGCAGGTCGACCACGTCGGCGCCCAGGTCGGCGAGGCCGGTCGGCCCGATGGCGGTGGGCGACCGTCCGTGCCCACGGTGATCGAAGGTCACCACCCGCATCCGCTGGGACAACGCGGCGACCTGGGGACGCCACATCGCTCGGGTGGTGCCGAGCGAGCCGCCCAGGACGAGCACGGGAGCGTCGGCCGGCCCGGTGACCTCATGGGCGAGCGGCACGGTACGCCTCCAACGCGTGGTCGATGAGCTGCCCGGCTGCCGGCGGTACGCCGGGCGGGTCGGTGGCCGCCGTACCGCCGGCCTGTTCGGCCACCGTGGCGTGCATCCGCGCGGCGTCGACCCGCAGCGAGTCGACGGCGGTCCGCGCGTGCCGAGCCGCCGCCGCGGTCAGCCGCAGCAGCGAGGTGACGGCCGGCCACTCGGCCTGCCAGCGCCCGGCGGAGCGTTGCAACTCGACCGGTTGGCTCGCCAGGATGGTGGCGACCATGCCCGGCGCCTGGTGCGCGCAGGCGATGACCAGCGTGCTGAGGGCGGGGTTGCGTTTGTGTGGCATCGCCGAGGAACCGCCGGGCGAGCCCTCGGTCACCTCGGCCACCTCGTTCTGCGCGAGCAGGACGACGGCGGTGGCGATGGTGGCGAGCGCCCCGCAGACCGCGCCCAGCGCGGTAGCGAGGTCGACCACGGGACCGCGTCGGGTGTGCCACGGCAGGGCCGGCACAGGCAGCTCCAGGATCTCGCCGAGCGCGGTGGCCATCCGGGGGCCGTGCGCACCGAGCGCGTCGTGGGCACCGACCGCACCGCCGTATTGCAGGGGCAGTCGGTCGTGTGCCCGGGCGAGGCCGCTGGCGGCCTCCGTCACCCCGGCCAGCCAGCCCGCGCAGACCAGGCCGAAGCTGGTCGGCACGGCCTGTTGGAGCAGCGTTCGTCCGATCTGGACGGTGTCGCGGTGGTGGTCGGCGAGTGCGGCGAGCCGGTCACCGAGCGCCCACAGGTCGTCCAGGAGCGGACCGAGGCAGCGGCGGGCGACCAGCACCAAGGTGGTGTCCATGACGTCCTGGCTGGTCGCGCCGAGGTGCACCAGAGGGCGAGTGGTTTCCGGCACCCGGGCCCGCAACTGCGCCACCAGGGGTACGACCGGCGAGGCCGAGGCGACCGCCAGCCGGCTCAGGTCGGCGACGTCGTACCGCTCCGGTTGGCAGGCGGCCGTGATCTCGGCGGCGCGATCGGGCGGTATCAGCCCGATGGCCGCCCCGGCCATAGCCAGGGCGGCCTCGACGCGGAGCATCTCTTGCAGCCACGCCGGGGAGTCGGTGGCCGAGACCGCCTCCGGTGTGGAGAACAGGGCGTCAAACATCGAAGAAGACGGTCTCGGGTTCGCCCCGGAGCCGGATGTCGAAGACGTATCCGTCGGCGGCGGTGGCCGCGATCAGGGTGGCCCGGCGGGCCGGGTCGGGCAGTGCGGTGAGCACCGGATCGGTGGCGTTGGCCGGCTCGTCGGGGAAGTACAGCCGGGTGACGAGACGGTCGAGCAGACCTCGGCCGAAGATGGAGACGTTGATGTGTGGCGCCTCGGTGCCACCGTCCGGAGTCGGCAGCGGACCCGGCTTGACCGTACGGATCCGGTAGACACCGTTGTCGTCGGTGGGGCAGCGGCCGAACCCTCGGAAGCCGTACACCGGGCCGCGCGGATCGTCCGGATGCGCGAACCTGCCGTCGGAGTCCGCCTGCCACGTCTCGACCAGGGCGTCCGGCACCGGCGCGCCGTCACCGTCGACGATCCGTCCGCTGATCACGATCGCTCCGGTCGCCGTCGCCGGCACCACGTCCGGCCCGTCGGGCCAGGGCAGACCGATGTGCAGGAACGGACCGACCGTCTGCGACGCGGTCAGCTCAGTCCTCATGTGGTTCCTCCATCGGGGTCGCCGAGCGGCCACGCAGCACGACGTCGAACTCGTACGCGAGGGCCCAGTGGGGCACGGTGGCGTCCAGGTCGAACCGGGATATCAACCGCTGCCGCGCCTTCTCGTCGGGGATCGAGTTGGCGATCGGGTCGAGCGGGATGAGTGGGTCGTCCGGGAAGTACATCTGGGTGACGAGCCGCTGGGTGAACGCCCGGCCGAACAGCGAGAGGTGGATGTGCGCGGGCCGCCACGCGTTGTGGTGGTTGCCCCAGGGGTAGGCACCTGGCCGGATGGTGACGAAACGGTAGCGGCCCGCCTCGTCGGTGAGCGTCCGCCCCACTCCGGTGAAGTGCGGATCCAGCGGCGCCGCCCAGTTGTCCCGGGCGTGGCGATAGCGCCCGGCCGCGTTCGCCTGCCAGATCTCCACGAGCGTGTGCGGCACCGGACGGCCGTCGCCGTCGAGCACCCGGCCCTGCACGATGATCCGCTGACCCTGCGGCTCTCCTCCGGCGGCGAGGGTGAGATCGGCGTCGGCCTCGCTCACCCGTCCCTCGCCCAGCAACGGGCCGGTCACCTCGGTCAGGTGGTGCGGGAGCGGCACCAGTGGCTGGGTCGGTGCCCGCAACAGGGTGGAGCCGTAACCGGGACTGGCCAGCGGTGGGTGCAGACCGCGGGGACGCTCGTAGGAGGGCAGCTCCAAAGAACTCATCAGCCGATTCCTTCCAGGACGACGGCGAGACCCTGACCGACACCGACGCGGATGGCTGCTGGTGCTTTATCCGCACGATCGTTCTCAAGGGGAACGTACGAGTCTTCTCATGTTTGGTCAATGACTGACGCCCTTCGGCGGTGGTGCTTTGCCCTGCTGGCGTGCTCAATCGCAAGCACGCAGGTTTGACGGTCGCTGTTGGTGAGTCGTACGGTAGACGCAGAGCGAACCAATGTTCATATAGCGCACAGGGGGCTTGGGTGGGGGAGATCGCGAGTCTGCGCGATGCTGTCGCGGCCTTGGTTCACGACGGCGACATCGTGGCGTTGGAAGGGTTCACCCATCTCATCCCGGTGGCCGCCGGTCACGAGATCATCCGCCAGCGCCGCCGCGACCTCACCCTGGTGCGGATGACGCCGGACATCGTCTACGACCAGATGATCGGCGCCGGTTGTGCCCGCAAGCTGATCTTCTCCTGGGCGGGAAACCCCGGGGTGGGATCGCTGCACCGGTTCCGTGACGCGGTGCAGAGCGGCTGGCCCGCACCGTTGGAGATCGAGGAGCACAGCCACGCCGGCATGGCGAATCGCTACGTGGCCGGGGCGTCCGGGCTTCCGTTCGCGGTACTGCGGGGCTACTCGGGCACCGATCTCGTCGGACTCACCGACACGATCAAGCCGATCACCTGCCCGTTCACCGGGGAGACCCTGACCGCCGTGCCGGCGCTGAACCCGGACGTCGGGATCGTGCATGCGCAACGGGCGGACCGCTCCGGCAATGTCCAGTTCTGGGGCATCACCGGAGTGCACAAGGAGGTTGTCCTCGCCTCCACCCGTGCACTGGTCACCGTGGAGAAGATCGTCTACCGGCTCGAGGACCGCCCGGGCGCGGTCGTCCTCCCGCACTGGGCGGTCACCATGGTGGCCGAGGTGCCGGGTGGTGCGCACCCCTCCTACGCCCACGGCCACAGCGACCGGGACAACGACTTCTACGTCGCCTGGGACGCCGTCAGCCGCAACCGCGAGACCTTCCAGAGTTGGCTCGACGACACCATGTACGGGACGACCAGCATGGACGGAGGTCTGCCGAGATGACCCTGGAAGCTGCCGCACAGCCCTCGTCGACGCCCCTCGCCTGGACCGGCGAGGAGATGATGATCGTCGCCGCGGCCCGGGCGCTTCACGACGGCGCCCGCTGCTTCGTCGGCATCGGCCGCCCCAGCGTCGCGGCCAACCTGGCACGCCGCGTACACGCCCCTGACCTGGTGTTGGTCTACGAATCCGGCACCATCGGTGCGAAGCCCACCCACCTGCCGCTGTCGATCGGCGACGGCGTGCTGGCCGAGACCGCGGACACGGTGGTCTCGGTGCCGGAGATGTTCAACTACTGGCTCCAGCCCGGCCGCATCGACGTCGGTTTCCTCGGTGCGGCCCAGATCGACCGGTACGGCAACATCAACACGACGGTGATCGGCACCGACTACCACCGCCCGAAGGTGCGACTGCCGGGCGCCGGCGGCGCGCCCGAGATCGCCGCCTCGTGCCGCGAGGTGTTCGTCGTCGCGCGCCACCACCGGCGTGCCTTCGTCGAACGCGTCGACTTCGTCACCTCGGTCGGCCACGGTCAGGGGCCCGGTGACCGGGAGCGACTCAACCTGCGCGGGCGCGGACCCGTACGCGTGATCACCGACCTCGGTGTGCTGGAACCCGATCCGGTCACCCGCGAGCTGACCCTCACCCAACTGCACCAGGGGGTCACCGTCGAGCAGGTACGCGCCGAGACGGGGTGGGAGCTGCGCGTGGCCGACTCCCTGGAGACCGTGCCGGCGCCGACGCCGGTCGAACTCGCGACGCTGCGCGAACTTCAGACGACGGCCGGACCGGGCGCCGACCAGGGCTGACCGTGGGGCGGCGCCCGCGACCATCGGGTGCGGCGGTTGACCGGCACACCCCCGGCTACGCTGATCCGGATCAGCAGGACTGCATGGAAGGGCATCGATGACCGACTCCGCCCGCGAGCCGCACTTCGTGCAGTCCCTGGAACGTGGGCTGGCGGTCATCCGCGCCTTCGACGCCGCACATCCCGAGTTGACGCTGAGCGAGGTGGCCCGGGCCTGCGACCTCACCCGGGCCGCCGCCCGACGCTTCCTGCTCACCCTCACCGATCTCGGCTACGTCCAGAGCGACGGCCGGATGTTCCGGCTCAGCCCCCAGATCCTGGAACTGGGTTACGCGTACCTGTCCAGCATCGGCCTGCCGGAGATCGCGCAACCACACCTGCAACGGCTGGTCCAGGAGGTCCACGAGTCCTCCTCCGTCTGCGTGCTCGACGGCGACGCCGTCGTCTACGTCGCCCGGGTGCCGACCAGCCGGATCATGACGGTGTCGATCACCGTCGGCACCCGCTTCCCGGCCTACCTGACCTCGGTCGGCCGAGTCCTGCTGGCCCACCTGCCAGAACAGGAACTCGAACTGCACCTCAAGCGTGTCCCCTTCGAACGGCCCACCTCCCGCACCATCGCCTCCGCCACGATGCTCCGCAACGAGCTGACCCGGATTCGCGACCAGGGATACGCCATCGTCGACCAGGAGTTGGAAGAGGGATTGCGCTCAGTGGCCGCACCGATCCGGGACCGCAACGGAAGCGTGGTCGCAGCGGTCAACATCCCGGCACACGCCAGCCGCAACTCCATCGAGTCGATCCGACGCGACCTGATACCGCCGCTGGTGGCCGCCGCGTCCCGCATCGAGGCCGACCTCCGCCTGCTACCACCGCAGGCCGGCACCGCTCGCGGCTGAGTCGGCGGCGGTCGGCGTCAGGGCAGGATCTCGACGTAGCCGTCGGTGCCGTGCACCCGGATCCGTTGCCCGTCCCGGATCAGCCGGGTGGCCCCCTCGACGCTGACCACGGCCGGCAGGCCGTACTCGCGGGCGATCACCGCGCCGTGGGTCATCAGACCGCCCACCTCCGTCACCAGGCCCGCGACGCCGAGGAACAGCGGCGACCAACCGGGATCGGTGTAGGCGGTGACCAGGATGTCGCCCGGTGCGAGGTCGGCCTGCCCGAGGTCCAGGACGACCCGGGCGCGCCCCTCGACGGTCCCGGTGGAGACCGGCAGGCCGACCAGGGCACCGGCCGGCACGTCGTCGCGCCGGTACGCCCCGCTCAGGGCCTCACCGTCGGAGGTGAGCACCCGGGGCGGAGTGAGCGCGTGGTACGACCGGAACGCCTCCCTGCGCTGCCGGATCAGCCCGGCGTCCACCCGGCGCGTGCGTGCCACCTCGTGGAACTCCCCGAACGTGAGGAAGAAGACATCCTCCGCCTCGGCGAGCACCCCGGCCCGCACCAGGCGCTCGGCCTCGCCCAGTAGGGCCTGCTTGTAGACGAGGTAGCGGCTGACGATGTCGTACTTCGGGTACTCCCGGTACCCGACGAAGGTGCGGACCCGGTCGATCATCCGCTTGGTCTCGGCGGCCCTGTCCTCCCCGTCGGGCAGGATCCGCAACCGGGACAGGATCTCCTGCTCCTTCTGCCGCGCCTGCTGCCGCCCGTTCGCCACGCGTCGCCCGGCCTCGCCCGCAGCGAAGTTGCGGACGTTGTCCAACAGCACCGGCAGCAGGGTGTTCGGGCGCTCACGCCACCGTGGCCGGGTGATGTCGATCTCGCCGACGCCCCGCATCCCGTACCGCTCCAGGTACGCCTCGATCGCGGAGCGGGCCTCTCCGCCGCCCTCGACCTCCGGCAGCCCGTCCAGGAAGCCGTCGTCGTCGACACCCTCCAGGAACGCCACCACCTGCGGGTACGGGCGGATCACGTCCGCGACGTCGAGCAGCGCCAGGCCCATCTCCGAGGTGACGTTGTCGGGTACGGACAGCGTGAGCGTGTCGGCGGCGTTCTTCTCACCCAGCCACTCCCACAACCGGTCGTTGAGCCACCAGGTGGCCTCCATCCCCGCCATGATCGCCTGCCCGCTCACCGGGTCGGCGAGGACACGCTTGTGCTCCTCGAAGGCCGCCAGCAGGAAGTCGAACAGCTCGGGTCCGGTCTTCGTCGCGATGTCCCGCCGCAGCGTCGCGATCGACGCCTGGCTGCGCTCGACCAGCTCGGCGACGACGGCCGGGTCGGTCGGGATCGGGGCGGGCGCTGCGCCGGCCGGTGGAGCGGCGACAGCGGCGTCCGGCGGCGTGGGGACGAAGTCGCCCCGGTCCAGGACGGTCTGCAACGCGTCCCGGGTCAACGGGTCGGACCTGCCGATCATGTCCAGGAACGCGGCGCGGCCCGGGCCGGCCAACAACCGGATCGCGTCGACGAACAGCCGGCCACCGGCTTCGATCATCGGGGCCATGGCCGTGCGCTGCCACACCGAGATGCCCAACGGCTTCATCGGGTCGGTCATCATCTGCTGGTGACCCACCGAGACGTAGACGTGGTTACCGCCCTCGTCGCGGTCGGGAACGGGGAACAACGTGGTGATCGGTCGGCTCTGCACGACGTGCAACCGGTCGTCGGCCAGGCACCACTCGATGTCCTGCGGCCGACCGAAATGCGCCTCGATCCGTCGCCCGAGCCGCACCAGCGCCACGACCTGCGGGTCCGTCAGCGCCGGCTGCGCGCGCCGTGCCGCGTCGACCGTCACCTGCGCGGTCCCGCCGGTCGGTAGGGCCTGCACGGCGAACTGCTTCGCGGCGACCGACCTGCCGACGACCTCGTCGGCGCGTACCCGGTAGACGTCCGGGGTCACCAGCCCGGCGACCAGGGCCTCACCGAGACCGAAGCCGGCGTCCACCGTGGCGACGGTCCGGTCGCCGCTGACCGGGTCGGCGGTGAACAGGACGCCGGACGCCTGCGGGAAGACCATCTGCTGCACCACCACCGCCATCCGCACCGACCGGTGGTCGATGCCGTTGCGTCGGCGGTAGGCCACGGCCCGCTCGGTGAACAGCGACGCCCAACAGCGCCGGACGTGCGCCAGCACCGCCGTCGGCCCCACCACGTTCAGGTACGTGTCCTGCTGCCCGGCGAACGACGCCGACGGCAGGTCCTCGGCCGTCGCGCTGGACCGCACCGCGTAGGCGGTCTGCTCCCCGTACCACGCCAGGGCGCCGGTGATCGCGGCCGTGACCTCGGCCGGGACGCTGACCCCCTCGATGATCCGGCGGATCCGCGCGCTGTGCGTACCGATCACCTCCCGGTCGTCCGCCGCCGGGTCCGCCAGATCGTCGAGCAGCGTGCCGACCGGTGCGTCCGCCATGATCCGCTGGAAGGCGTCCGTGGTCACGCAGAACCCGGCCGGCACCCGGACGCCGTCGACGCGGGACAACTCACCCAGGTGCGCGCCCTTCCCGCCGACCATCGCGATCTGCGTCGCGTCCACCTCCTGGAGATCCACCACGTACTGCTCGGTCATCGCGACACCTCCGACACCGTCGGGCACCCCGGCCCGACCTCCCCGTGACTGCCGTCAGTCGACATCAACACCCGCACGTCTGCCCCCGTTTCCGCAGCTTGTGGGCTCGGCCGGCCGATTCTGCGGCATACCCGGGGCCTTGCCGCAAGCCCCCCGGTGCGCTATATCTTTAAGAAGGGCAGGGAGAGATCTCCTTGCCCTTCGTCGTCGGTAGGGCCAGGTGGGCGGGCGCCGGACTCACCGCAGCCGGGTACGCACGCCGAGCACCGCGAGGTCCGTCTCCAGGGACCGGTCCGCATCAGGTCGAGCCCGGTGAGAAGTACCCGCAGTGTGTCGGCGCTTATCGCAGGTTCCTCTCCCGGACGGCGGTGAGCAGACGGTCCACGGCCGTCCGGTCGGGCTGTTCCGGCAGCGCGGTGGCGACGGCCGCGTCGGCGAGGGCCGCCTGCAGATCGGCGGCCCAGGCGGTGGCCGACTCCCAGGCGAGGTCGCCGCGCCGCACCGCGAGGAGCTCCTCGCGCAGATGCCGCACATCGACCAGGACCTCACCGGTACGCAGGACGTGCGCTCCGGCGACCAGTAGCCGGATCATGTGCATGGCCTGTTTGTGGTTGGTCTGGCCGGTCCGCTCCCGCCGTGCCGTCACCCGGTCGAGCTGGTCCCGGGCATAGTTGCCGTAGGTCTGGGCCACCCGCTGTGACAGGAACGCCCGCCGCGTCGCCAGCAACGCCTCCCCGTCGACCGTGATCGCCTCGATCAGCGGGGACCAGAGCACCTCCAACACCGTCGGATTGCCCTGCAGGGCCAGGACGCAGAACCGCTCGATCTCCCAGGAGAACTGCTCCTCGGCCGGTCCGTCCAGGTGGGTGGGCGGCTTGTCCAGCGGCCAGAACGCACGGGTGGGTGCCACGAACACCCCACGCCGGTCATGGTCGGAGTCCGGGCCGTGCAGTCCGTACGCGCGCGACCCGACCACGACCGCGAGGACGGTGTGCCGTGCGACAAGATCGATCACGACGGCAGGCTACCCATGAACTATGCTCCGGTGAGCGTCGCGTGCCGGTGGCAGACCGTGTCAGGCATGGAGGCGCCCTACCGAGGGAGGCCGACGGTGTTCACGTCGCATCCTTCGTCTTCGCGTGACTGAGCGCGAGACGACCAGGCTCGTCGCCTGGAGCTACGAGCTTCGCCAGGTCCACACCCGTCTCCGTGAGGCGCTCGACCTCGTTCGCACCGCAGTCGCCGACGGGACATCCGGCGAGGCGGCCACCCGTGACCTCCTGCTGTACTGCCACGGGTTCTGCGCCGCGCTCGACGGACACCATCGGGGCGAGGACGCCACCCTGTTTCCGGCGATCGAGGCGGCCCACCCGGAGCTGGCGCCCGTGCTGCGCTATCTCCGCCAGGATCATTCGATGATCGCGCACCTGCTCGGCGGCCTGCAGGCCGCCATCGAGCGGGCCGCGCCGGTCACCGAGCTCGATCGTCACCTGGAGGGTGTCGCCGCGATCATGGAGAGCCATTTCCGGTACGAGGAGCGACAGTTGCTCCAGGTGCTCGAAACACTCTCCCTGGACGCCTCACCCGACGAGGTCCTGGGTCCCCTCTGAGCCGACGTCGCAGCGGACGCCGCACGCCCGTCGTGGAAACCCCGTGGCCGTTCGGTGTCCGCTGGGACGACAATGCTCGACGCGAGGTCGGCGAGCGACGGAGAGGCTGGCGTGGGTCGACGGTTGGATGGACACCCCTGGCGGGTGCTGGTCAGTACGGTCCGGCTCGGGCGCCAGCAGTACCGCATCGTGCGCCCGGCGAGGGTGCCGGGCTCCGCAGTCCTCTACGAGGGCCGTCTCGGCGCCCAGTTCTGCCTCGATGCGCCCACCGCAAGGATGTTCGCCCTGGCCTGGGGGCTGGCCGCCCGATCGCCGTACACGATTGTCTTTCTTCCGCTGCGCCGTACCGGCTCGCACGACGATCGCGGATGGGGACGTCCGCTCGACCTGATACTGGTGCACCACCGGCTCGCGTTCCCGCCGTCACGCTGGAAACAAGTCCGTACGCGGCTGGGCCCGGGACGGCCGCACACCGTGGACCTGCCCGGCGATGCGTGGCCCTCGTTGTCGACCAGCGAGCATTCGCGAGGCTGGCATCAGGAGTTCCGTGATCATCTGCGGTGGGACATTGCCGCCGAGACGCTGGTGCTCACCGGCAGCCGCGCAGCGTTCGAGCGGGAAGCCGAGCAGGTACGCGCCCTGGCCGAGGAATGCCCGGCGCATCAAGCCCGCGTACCAAGGACGCACTGCTGCGCCGAGATCGGCATGGGCAGACTCCGGTGGCATCCCGACCGGCGTCGACCCTACGCCGAACTGCACGCCGAGTATTCCGGGTAGCGCCGGATCAGCGCCGGTGCGCATCGTCCTCAAGTAGCCCACGGGCGGCCATGAAGGCTTGCAACGTCTCGGCGTCCCCGGCGGACATCAGGCGGCGGGGGATCACCGTCGCCGGCATCCGGTCGACGTACACGACCCAGAACTCCGGGGTGTCCTTCACCCGCGAGACACCCGCCCAGGCGATGCCACCGGACTCCGAGCCGCTGCGCATCATGATGTTCTCGTCGGTGATGTCGTAGCTACCGTCCACGGCGTAGCCGCCGGAGCGGCGCCGGGCCCGCCACTGCACCCACGGCCAGTACAGCATCGCCAGCAGACCACCGATGGCCATCGCCATCCACAACGGCGTGATCTGCGCGCCCCACGACGACCCCCGCGTGACCACCAGACCGATCACGCCGACCGTCAGCAGCACCGCGCCGACGGAGGCGTACCTGCGCAGTTGGTCACGGCTCATCGCGGCGGCCACGCGGCCGGGGTAGGCGGGATCGGCGGGGATGTCGAAACGGATGTGCACGCCGCAACGATAGTGCGCCCGGCCGTCAGCCACCGCCAGCAGGCGCTCAGGCGGACGCCGACTGCGGCGGCTTGGCCTTCTGCGGATAGAACGTCTCGTGCCGGGCCAACATCGCGACGAACTCGACGATCTTCCGTTCCCGGGTCCGCGCCTGCTTCACCGCGTTGAGGCGGTGCACGAACGCGTACCGGTTGGTCTTGGTGAGTACGTCGAACATGGCCTGGGCGGCGGGCTCGGCGGCGATCGCGGCGAGAAGGTCCTCGGGCACCTCGGCCTCCGAGGACGGGGCGTACGCGGCGGCCCACCGCCCGTCCGCCTTCGCCGCCTCCACGGCGGCACGCCCGGCGGGCAGCATCCGCCCCTGCTCCTCCAACCGTGCCACGTGCGCCACGTTGCGTTGCGACCAGATGCTGCGCGGCCGGCGCGGAGTGAACCGGATGCAGGAGCTCTCCTCGTCCCGCTTCTTGGCCTGCCCGTCGATCCAGCCGAAGCACAGGGCCTCGTCGACCGCCTGCTGCCAGGTCAGGGTGGTGACCGTGCCACCCTTCTTGGTCAGGGCGAGCCAGACACCGGGTGACGTGGCGTGGTGGGCGGACAACCACGCACGTAACTCCTCGGCGTCCGCCACGATCAACTCATCCAGCTCAGCGCTCGCCATGTCAGCAGGCTAGCCCCTTCGCCGGAGTGACACCGTCACCTACCGTCGCGTCGGGCCGGCCGGCACCGCCGCGAGCAATCGCGGCGGCGGCTCACCGGGCATCACCGGTCAGCGTCTTTCGCATCTGTTGCGTGACCACCCGGTAGCCGGAACTCTGGTAGAGCCGCCGAGCACGGTCGTTGTCACCGAACACGTTCAGTTCGAGGGCCGAGACGCCGTGCCGGCGGACGACGTCCTCGCCGGCCGCCAGCAACTTGCGCCCGTATCCGGCACCACGGTGCGTCGGCTCGACCTCGATGTCGTAGAGGAACGCACAGTCAGAGATGCCCCGAGGATGGGTGAGCCCGATCCACAGCACCCCGATCGTGGTCCCGTCGTCGAGTTCGCCCTTGAGGAACAGCATGCCGGCGGTGGCGAAGCCGTTCGGCAACAGAGTCTCGTTGTTGTGGCGGGCCATCTCCAGGGCATTCTCGGCGGACCAGTTCCCGGCCGCCACCTGCTCGTCGGCGTAGGCGCGGACGAGGCCGGAGTACCACTGGCCGAACTCGATCTCGGTCATGCTCCGGACGGTCAGCTCAGACATGGAAGTGATGCTGGCACGTGGCCGCTGGAGACGGAGACCCTGTATCCCGCCTGTCGGCGGGGCAGGACCGGGCGCGGGGGGACCGGGCCGGCGGGAGTCCGCCGAGGCCCGTGGCATCCCGAACGTCACGTCCGCCCGCCCAGGACGTCCCGCAGGTCGTCGGGCAGGCCGTCGATCGCCAGGAGCGTGGGCACCAGTTCCGGCTCGGTCATGTAGGCGCGGAAAGCGTCCGCGATCGTCACGCCGTGGGCCGGCCGGTCCGTCACGGTCACCGCATCACCGGCACGGACCTCGCCGGGCTCCAGGACGCGCAGGTAGGCGCCGGGGCGGTTCTCGCGGGTGAACGTCTTGAGCCAGTGGGGCTCTGCCATCTTTGCCTGGAACGTGGCGCACGGGATGCGCCCGAAGGTCGGTTGCAGCACGAGGTCGTCGCCGATGAGCCATCTCTCGCCGATCACCGCGCCGTTCACGTCGACGTCGACCGTCGTGAGGTTCTCGCCGAAGATTCCGCCGGGCAGCACCCGGTCGAGTCGCGCCTCCCACCAGTCGTAGTCCTCGCGGGCGTACGCGTAGACGGCCTGGTCGTCACCGCCGTGGTGCGCTATGTCGAAGATCTGGTCGCCGACCAGTCCACTGTGCAGTCCGGTGGTCTTCGGTCCGGGGGCGCGGACCGCCACGGGACCGTCGACGGGTTGTTTGTTGATGCCGGTGATGCCGACCGCTTTGGCGGTGCTGCGCTCCGGCACGGCCAGGTTGACAGAGAGGATTCTGCCCATGGGCTGCAACCTATCGGCTGCCCGGGGCTCACCGCGCCGGATATTTCTCGCGTACGCGCCGAGGTCGCCGCAGTGCCCGCGACGGGCGTCGCCGGTCGTGTGTCGCGATCCTCCGGACGGACCCGGGTGTCGGGCGAACATCGCCGCCGACGACCCGACCGAGTGGCAAGCTGACATCCGTGGACAGGAAACAGGTGGCCGGTTGGCTCGCGGCCTACGAACAGGCGTGGCGGACGCCGGGGACGGACGTACTCGCGACGATTTTCACACCGCAGGCGAGCTACCAGCAGGGACCGTACCGGACACCGGTCGTCGGCCTGGAGGCCATCGCCGCGATGTGGGAGGACGAGCGAACCGGCCCCGACGAGGTGTTCCATGTGGCCAGCGAGATCGTCGCCGTGGAGGGCGACACCGCGGTGGCGCGGCTGGAGGTCCGCTACGGCGACCGGGACCCCCAGGAGTACCGCGATCTGTGGATCATGCGTTTTGCCGAGGACGGTCGCTGCGTCGCGTTCGAGGAGTGGCCCTTCTGGCCGACGCAGTCGACCGCCGACCCGGCCGCCGAGAGCTGACCGGGGGCTGCTCAGCGTCCGGTGATGCCGTCGACGAGTTCTCGCAGGATGTCGGCGTGCCCGGCGTGCCGGACGGTCTCGCTCGTCATGTGGGCCAGCACCCAGCGCAGGGTGCGCGGCCCGTCGTCCACCGGCTGGGCGGTGCGGCTGTCGATGCCGTCCGCCGCGCGGATGTGTGCGTCGCTCTCGGCGATCGCGCGGCGGTAGTCGTCGACGATCTGCGCCCCGGTGAGGTCCGGGTCGACCACCATGTCGAAGTCGACGTCGGCGTGGCGGGTGTCGCCGGCCAGGGTGTACCCGAACCAGTATCGTTCGGCGTCGGTCAGGTGTCGGATCAGTCCCAGCAGCGTCGTGTCGGAGACGACCAGACGGCGTCGTAGCTGTTCGTCGTCCAGACCGTCGACCTTCTTGAGGACGCAGGACCGGGCGAAGGCTAGGAACGCCAGCGCCGTGTCCAGCTCGCCGCCGTCGTTGAGGGGGACACCTTCGCGTTGCGACTCCAGCATGGATCCGACCCTACGTCGGGGCGGCGACCGGCGGGAGTCGGCGCAGCGCGCGCAGCGCCAGCACAGCGAGGGGTACGCCCACTGCCAGGACGGCGACGACCTCTACGGATGCGATCGTGGTGAGTGCGGTGCGCTGGACCTGGTGGTGGTAGTCGGGCAGGGTCGCGGCCCGTAGGGCGACGGTGGCCGTGGCGAGCAGGGTGAGCGCCAGTGACCATGGCAGCGTACGGGCGGGACGGTGCGGTCCGCGTACGGTCAGGTGGACGGCGATGGCGACGGTGACCGCGGCGCAGGACAGGCCCGGCCAGTCCAGCAGTCGTAGCGCGGGTTCGACCGCCTGGAGGGTGAACAGTGGTACGGGAACCAGGAGGATGCCGATCGGCAGGGCGAGCAGCCACGGTCGGCGCGACACCGGTGGGGCACCCTGGTGGAAGGCCGTCATGCCCAGGAGCAGCAGCACGTCGACGAGCCGCATCGCCCAGGGGGACACGGACAGTGGGGTGTCTCCGGCGGCCTGGGTCACGACGGTGGTGATCGCGGGAGGCACCACGGCGATCAGGGCGATGGCCTGGGCCACGCGCCGCTGCCCGAGGACCAGTGCGAGGTAGGCGGGCAGCCAGGCGTAGCCGGCGAGATTCCAGGTGGTGAGCCAGACGCTCGACGACGTGGCGAGTGTCCAGTCGGATGCCGGTACGGGCAGCCAGGGGATCTTCCCGGTGAGCCAGAGCGTGACGCCGATGCCGGCGGTGACCATGACGGCGTGGGTCAGCATCGTCATCAGGGTCGCCAGGCGCACGGCCTGACCCCAGGCGTACGAGCGGGGTGACGCGTCCGCGCCGCCGAGGCGCAGCCGGGCGGCCAGGGACACGATGCTGGCGACCTCCGACAGGCTCGGTCGTCCGTAGTCGGCCAGGTACTCGGTGGTCTCGGGGTCGCCGGTGTCCATGCTGTCCAGGAAGGCGGCGACCATGTCGTCCTCCCATTCCTGCCGGTACGCGGTGGGCAGCAGCCGCAGGACGCGCCGGTAGCGCTCCTCCAGCCGGCTCACGAGGACGTTCCTGTGATCGGGTTGCGTCGGTCGCGTAGCCGGGTCGAGGCGAGGCGCGCGTTGGCGGCGAGTCGCTGGGCCTCCGCGTCGAGGGCGTCGTGGCCGGGCTCGGTCAGCCGGTAGTACCGGCGCAGTCGTCCCTGCCATGCCTCTTCGCGGTCCAACTCGACCAGGCCGTCGCCGACCAGCCGGTCCAGTGCCCCGTACAGCGAGCCGATCTTCAGCTGCACCCGTCCCTGGGACAGTTCGGCGACCTCCGCGACGATCCCGTAGCCGTGACGGGGGGCGTCCAGCAGTGCGGTGAGGATGAAGAAGGCCGGTTCGGTCATCGCCCGAGAACTCATCCACCTAATATAGTGGAAGACAAGATATGATGGAACAGGAATCGACGACGTGCGGGAGTGGTCATGGGCGACGGTGACGCGGCAGACGCCGGAGACCTCGGCGGACCGGACTTCGCTCCGGTGGTACCAGCGGTGCAGAGCAGCGCCTTCGGCGCCCCACCAGATCATCGGGCGACCATCGTCGTGCTCGGCCCCGGATACCAGGGGTACGCCGTCCTGACCCGGACCCCGCCGCAGCCCGACCCCGACCCGCCTGCCTGACACCTCCGGGGTGCACGCCCCGGCCATGCCCTCGGCGAGGGTCTCGGCATCGAGTAGTCCCTGCTCGTCGAGGTCGTCCAGGCGGGACATCGTCGTTCGCAGCACGCCGAGGAAGTAGAGCAGTGCGGCGATGTCGGAATTGATCACACGGGTGTGGCGCGCTGCCGCAGCGGCGAACTCGAACGCCCGCTCGGACGACAACTCGACGGCGAGGCAGATGTGCGAGTGGTCGGCGGTGACGACGAGGAACTGGAGCTGCCCTTGGCGTGCCGGGTCAGGGAGGTGGCCACCTCGCTGACCCGCTCATTCGTCGACCGCCTGCCGTTCAGGGGGCCTGTGCGGGCTAGGCCGGCCCGCTGCTGGCGTTGTACGCGTTCTTGGCGGCGACCACGGCCGCCTGGAGGTGCTCCGGGCCGACGCCGTGGACGTTGAGCGGCGGGTGCAGACGCCGGACGAGTTCCGCCTCGATGGTCGTGGGCTCCGGGTCCTCGGCCCAGGTCAACCGCAGGTGCGCGGTCATCCACGCGGTCAGCCGTGCCTCGTCCTCCGGAACCAGGACGACTCGGTCGGTCCACGTCGTCCGGTATTCCTCCGCCACCAACAGCCCGGCCAGCGTACGGCGCAGCGTCGAGCTGCCCGACCGCCGCAGATGGTTGCGCAGGATCCGGCCCCGCAGGCTGGTCGCCCGACCGAGATACAGCATCCGCAGCGACGGGACGTGCTCGTTCGGCGGCCCGGGGAGATCGGGCAGGACCAGCGGGTCGGCCCACCAGGCGTAGACGCCGCTGCCCCGACTGAGCCGCTTGGTCGCGACATCGAGTTCGACCGGTGCGCCGGAGAGCAGCCGCAGGGCCGCCTCGACTCGTTCTTCGTCGGAGGGGAGGTCGTCGGGTCGTACCTGGGGAACGGTCATCGAGACCATCCTAGGTCCCAGGGGCGATCGAGGTCGGGGGCGCGGGGGTCAGTCGGCCGCCGTCTGCCGCAGCCACTGCTCGGGGTCCTGGCCCGCGACGAAACCCAGATAGGCGCTGGCCGGTGCCACGCCGGCCAGACGGCGTAACGCCGGGGTCAGCAGCCGGAGTTGCTCGACGCCGGTGGCCAGGATGTGGTTGTCGGCGGGCCGGAGCCAGGGCAGGACGTGTTCACAGATGAGGGCTCGGCGGGTGGTCTCGGCCGCGTTGTGTCCGGCGGCGTGCCAGAGGCGCCCGCTGTAGACGAGCGCGCTGCCGGCGGGCATGACCGCCGGGACGAGCTCGTGCGGTCGCGGACGGCGGCCGTCGGCCCAGCGATGACTGCCCGGCGCGATCAGGGTGGCACCGTTGCTGTCGGTGAAGTCGTCGAGTGCCCAGATGACGTTGGTCTCCGCCTCCACCTGCCGGGGGAGGGGATAGACGCCCGCGTCGACGTGCAGCGCCTGCGCACCCTGGCCCGGGTCCACGGCGGACAGGAACAGCATGCCGAACTGGTACACCTCGCCCAGACACGCGGTGACGAGGCGATGCACCTCGGGATGCAGCAGCAACGGTTCGAGAGCGCCGGGGCGACTCAGCAGGGAATAGACGCGTCGGGTGCGCCGGCCGTCGAAGTCGTTGTCGCTCCAGCCAACCCCGCGCAGCAGGTCGTCCGCGTGATCGCGAGCCGCGGCCAGCTCCGCACCGGACAACACCCCCGGCAGCACCACGAAGCCGTCGGTCCGCAGTGCGGACAGAGCGGACGCAGGGCCAGCGCCATCGATCACCGCCACGACGCCAGATCCTACGACGGCGCGGCCCGGCTGGCGGCCCGCAGCGGGGCCGCACAGGACTGATGCGGTGGGCCGGAGGGGTTTCGCCGGTCGGTGGCAACGGGTAGCGGCTATCCATGGATCGCAATCTGGCCAAGGCCCTCCAGGCCGCGTGGGAGCTGCCGGAGTTCCGGGACGGGCTGCGTCACCTGGTCGATCTCGACGAGGTGACGCACCTGCTGGCGAGGTTGTCCGTGGCGGACCAGGACCACGAGGTGGAACGCAGCCTGTTGCAGCTGCTGCGTACCGGCCTGGACACGCCCGAGATCCGGGAAGCGGTGTTGCTGCTGCTGGAGAACGACGAGGTGCGTCGCCCTCTCGTCGCCGCGGTGCAACCCCTGGTCAAGCAACCGGGTCAGGCGGCGGCCATCGCGTCGGCGGCCGAGGACCCCACGGTACGACGCGAGGTGCGCGCGGCCCTGGACAGCGCCCGAGTGCGTGAGCTGATCTGGCAGGCGATCGACGACCAGCAGAGCAACAACCGATTCGGACTGATCCGTCGGGCGGCGGTGCTGTTCGTCCGGCACGCCAGCGTCCGGCGCCTCACCTGGGCCCTGCGCCGGCACGGCCTACTCCGGGAACTACGCCGCGACTCGTGACGACGGTGCCTGTCCTGTGCGAGGTCTCGGCCACGGCAGCAAGAATGGGTTTTCAGGAGTGTGGACCGGTCACCTGCTCGAAGCGGAACTCGCGGATGAAACAGTCACGCGGTTGCGCCACGGCGAAGAGGACGCAGTCGACGACCGACTGTGCGGTCAGGTCGCTGTCCGCCCGCCGGGGTCCGTCCTGGACGAAGTCCGGTGGGAACAGGGAGATCACTCGGATCCCCTCGGTGCGAAGTCGGTGCGACAGGATCTCGGCGAACCCGGCGTGGGCGTGCTTGGCCGCATAGAACGCGGGATGCGCGCCCGACCGGTGCTGGCCCACCTCGCCACACGCGGAGATCATGTTGACGACGTCCGGCCGTGCCGACGCGCGCAGCAGCGGCAAGAGGTGCTTGGTCAACAGCACGGTGCCGGTCCCGCCGGCGGCGATCACGCTCTCGATCGTGTCGTCGTCGGCGTCTGCCAGGTCGTCACCGTGGAGGTAGGGGGCACCGTTGTTGACGAGCACGTCGAGCTGGCTCGTCCGGTCGGCCAGGGCAGCGGCGAATCCCCGCACCGAGTCCGGCGTGGCGAGGTCGCAGTGAAAGGCCTCGGCCCGGCCTGCTCCTCGCCGGTTGATCGCCTCCGCGACACGGTGTGCCGCCTCCACGTCGCGGGCCGAGAGGAAGACCTGTGCACCGCGTGCGGCGAACGCCTCGGCGAGAAGCCTGCCCGTATCACGTGCCGCGCCGGTGATGGCGACGCGCGTACCGTCAAGATCCATGGCCGCCAGTGAAGCACCTCAACTCAGGTTGAGGTCAAGGAGCGGTGTCGTGTCCGCCTACGGCGCCGGCTCCAGGACGATGACCGGGATCTGGCGGGTGGTCTTGCGCTCGTAGTCGGCGAAGCCCGGGTAGGCGGTCTTCTGCGCGCTCCAGATCCGCTCCCGTTCGTCACCCTCGGCGACCCGGGCGACCAATCCGACCGTGTCCGTGCCGATCTCCGCCCGGATCTGCGGATGCGCGACGAGATTGTGGTACCAGTCGGGATTGGTGGGAGCCCCGCCCTTGGACGCGAACACGGCGTAACCGTCGTCCAGCTTCTGGTACATCATCGGGCTCACGCGCGTCTGGCCGCTCTTGGCGCCGACCGTGTGCAACAGCAGCAGCGGCGCGCCCGCGAACTGGCCACCCACCTGCCCACCGTTGGCGCGAAACTCGGCGATGATCTTCTCGTTCCAGTCGCTCATGGATCCCCCTCGCCCCCGTGTATCGGCTCCGTGACCACGATTCTGTCAGTCCTGGCGGTCGATGACACGGCGACGCGGGTGGGCGGCGGCGGCCGATCGTCCGGAGGCGGGATTGGGTCGATCTCGGCCTCGGTCGGGCAGGACGGTGGCGGACTGCAGCTCGACCAGCAGGTCACCGCCGGGCGTGCGGAAACCGGGATAATGGTAGATCTACACTCCGGTGCCGGTGTCTGTGCGCAGTCGCGCATGCACGTGCACATCGTGCCACCCGTCGGCGTGCCGCAGGTGACCGCGCAGGGTGCCCTCGATGCCGAAGGCGACCTTCTGCGCGACCCGACACGACGCCGAGTTGGCCACCGAGTGGACCAGGAAGATCCGGTGCATCCGCAGGGTGCCGAACGCCCACGATGTCAGCGCCTGGACCGCTCGCACGGCGATACCTGTTCCGCGAGCAGCGGGCAGGACCCAGTACGAAAGCTCCGCCGACGCCTGCGACAGCATGATCGTGCGGAGGCCGACCTGACCGACGACGCGATCATCACTGCCGCGGGCGACAGCCCAGCTCGCATTGGACTCGTCCGCCCACTGTCGGGCCCAGTTCGCGATCCACTCCTGCGTCTCGTCGTCGCTGTCCATTCGGCGCATGTGCCACCGTTGGATGTCGGGACACGTGAACGCCGCCCGTACCGTGGCGGCATCCGTGTCACGCCACGGCCGTAGGACCATGCCCTCACCGGCGTCGAGGCGGGGCTGCCCGGTGTCGCGGAGGAGGCCGGCGGGCAGAGCGGGGCCGACAAGGCGGGGCATGGGTCCATCTTCGTCGATCAGGAATCGCCGCGCGCCGACCGCGATCAGGCTTCTCGGAGTACGAACGGCGTGCCGCTGGTGAACTCGGTGGCGTGAACGCCGGGCCAGGCGTGAGGATGCGGTGATGTTGCGCGTTCCGCTGCTCGTTCGGGCTCGGGATGTCTGGCGCGAGATGGCCGGCGTGCCGATCACGTTCCCCGCTGACGGCGGCGTCGAGACAGCCGTCTCGGCCGGATCGCGGCTCTGCCCACCCGGCTGGGTCGGCATCGTCGTGCTGGGCGATGCCGGCATCGTCACGGTGCCGGCCGACAGCAGGGCCGGGAATCTACGGGAGAGGCTGCGCGTCGTACCCGTGAAGGCGTTGACCGACCTTGACCGGCTGCGCTCCGTCCTGCCGGTGGCCGAGGTGCTGGGTCCGGCGAGCCTGGCCTATCTCGACGAGGACGAGTTCCGGCCGGCCGGACTCGGTGCCGTGGAGGTGGCCTCCGGTGGGCATGACGACCTGGCCGAGCTTCTGTCCGCTGCCCCAGTGAACGACGCCGACGAATGCGGGTTGGCCGAGATCACCTCTCGTGCGTTCGTGGTGCGTCGCGGGAGCCGCCCAGTCGCGGCGGCCGGTTACCGTCGCTGGCCGGGGACTGCGGCCCACATGTGCGTCCTCACTCTCCCGAATCATCGTGGGCGAGGGCTGGCTCGTGCCGTCGCCTCGGCGGCAGTCGCGGACGCTCTGCACCACCGTCTGCTGCCGCAGTGGCGGGCGCGACCGGAGCCGTCGCGTCGGGTGGCGCAGGCGTTGGGATTCCGCCAGCTCGGCGCCCAGCTCAGCATCCGGATCGCCGCCTGAGCCCCACCGCGGCACCGCCGACGTTCCTGTACCCCTAACCTGACGGTGTGGATATCGAGACGCGTCTACGGCGGATTCGTGGCTGGCTGTGGGTCGTGGTGGTGGGATTGTTCTTCAGCGGGGTGACCGCGTTCCCGCTCGAGATCGAGGTGCGTTGGCTGCTGCGGGCGTTCGACCCCTTCGCCGACCAGCTTCCGGCGCTGGTCGGCTGGATCTAGCGGGTCCACGTGGGGCTGGTCGAGACCGGCGAGCGCTATCCGTTCATGCGGTACGGGACCGACTGGCTCGCGTTCGCCCACCTGGTGCTCGCGGTGGCGTTCTGGGGACCGCTGCGTGATCCGGTGCGAAACGTCTGGGTGGTGCAACTCGGCATGATCGCCTGCGTCGGGATCGTGCCGCTGGCGTTGATCTGTGGCCCGCTGCGGGAGATCCCGTGGTTCTGGACGGTGGTGGACCTGTCCTTCGCGGTCGGGGCGTTCCCGCCGCTGTGGATTGCGTACCGGCACATCCGGGCGATCGAGGCGCAGCAGGGTGGCCCGTCCGGTACGACCCGCTGGTGGGCGCCCGACACCTCGGGCTCGGCCCGGAACTGAGGCCGCCGAAAGCTCTCGGTCTTCACCACCGCTTCGGGGACCTCTGCCGGTAGAGGATCAGTTCGTCGCGGCCGCCCGGCGGCTCAGGGGTATCGCGGGGCGTCCCGTCGGCGCTCATACTCGGCGACTGTCGGGACGACGGGGAGCACGAGCATCAGGACCAGGTACGCCACGGCGAATAGTCCGCCGGTACTTGCCTTCGTTGATCCGGCACCAGAATCGGCCACGCGGCCTGCCCTCGGCGGGCGGTGGCGCGGGGCGTGCCGGGCCCAGCGGTCAGACGTCGGCTTCGAGCGCGAAGGTGTTGCCGTCCGGGTCCTGGAACCACGCGATACGTCCACCGCCGGCCCGAGCGGTGATGCCCTTGGCGTCATGGTCGAGCCCGTCATACCGGATGAGATCGACGCCGGACGAGACGAGCTCGTCGACGATTCGGTCGATGTCATCGACGTACCATGTCGCCAGCGTCGCCGCGCTCGTGCCGGCAGTGACCGACTGGTACACATTCAGGGCCGCCACGCCGCCGGCACCATAGACGCGGCTGCCGTCGGCGATATTCGCGCTGGGGCCCGACTGCAACGCCTGTAGGCCGAGTTTGCCTTCATAGAACGCGACCGCCCGTTGGATGTCGGACACGGCGATCGACGTCCTGAGGTGGTGCTCGCTCAACGGCATGAATCACTGTCGCACACGCAGGCGGGTCAGCGGGGCGGAGTGATCGCGTGACGAGACTACTCAGGCGGCGTGCTTTCTGTCGGCGGGCGGAAGGTGAAACGGGATGTCGGTAGGCCGGGCCAGGACCTGCTGGTGACACAATCCGCGAGGTGACGTCCTCTCCACCAGAACCTCTGGACTTCTGCGGGGTGCGGCGCGCCTACGACATCGTGGCGGAGGACTATGCCGCCCACCTGCCGGACACCCGCTGGGAGTCGGCGCTCGACCTGGCGATGGTCGACGCCTGTGGGCTCGGTGACCGACTTGCCGTACCCAGACGACCAGTTCGCCGGCGTGATGTTGTGGTACTCGATCATCCATACACGGCCTGCTGGGCAGGCGCGCATTCTCGCGGAGGCAGCCAGGGTTCTCCGTCCAGCCGGTCACCTGCTCGTCGGATTTCAGTCCGGGCAGGGCACGCGCGATGCTTCCGGGGCCTACCGTCAGTTCGGCCATGAGATCGAGTTACAGCGCCATCTGTACACGGCGGACGAACTGAGTTCGTACATCGAGGCCGTCGGTCTCCGCGAGGTGTGCCGCCTGGTGCGACGGGCGCAGGGCAAGGAACGCGACGACCAGGCGATCATGCTGGCCCGAGCACTCTGAGTCCTTCCCGTCCTTCTGCCGCGAGCTAACCCGCTTGTCCTGTTGCGGCGCGCTGCGGAGGATCGGTGGATGGATCTCCTCACTGCGGAACGGCGACTCCAAGCCGCCCAGCGCGCCGCCGACGTCGAGTCCCTCGACGCGCTACTGCACCCGCAGGTCGTGGGTGCCGGACCGGACGGCGCGGTCTTCACGAAGGAAGACGACTTGGAGAGCTACCGCTCCGGTGCACTGCGAATCACCAGCCTGGTGGAGGAGTCGCTCGACGTCCAGGAAGACGGTCAGACTGGGGTGACTCGCATGGTCGCCGCGGTGGATGCCGTTCAGGGAGGTGCTGTGATGTCCGCGCGGCTGCGCTACACCCGACTCTGGGTGCGTGAGGATGGCGACTGGCGGGTGTTGGCCGCCACCTTCGTACCGGTGGTCTAGGTCCTGGCTCCGGTGGCACCTGGATCAGGTTGTTGCACATGCCGTAGCGGCATGTGGTGAGGTCGGGGCACCACAGCACGAAAGGCTCTGTCTGCGATGTACCCCTCTCTCACGCCTCCCCGGCAGGTCAAGATCGGTGATGCCGCTGCGTTCGCCGGGACCACCCCACGCGCCATCCGCCACTACCACGAGATCGGTCTGCTGCCCGAGCCCGAGCGCGGCGGGGACGGCCGCCGCCGCTACGGCTATGACGACATGACCCGCCTGCTCTGGATCCGCAAGATGGCTGATGCCGGTATCAGCCTGGACGACATGCGGGCCGCCTTCGGCGAAGCCCGGGACGAAGCTGGAGACGAAGCCCCGGACCACGCCCCGGATATCGAGTCGGTCCTGAGCAGGCTGGAGGAGACCTTGGCGGCGCAGGAGGCCGCGATCAAACGTCGGCGCGTGGCTGTCCAGCGCCTGCAGGCGGTGGGCAGCCCGCTGGGGCTGCTCTCCGAGCTGGTGGCGGACCGGCTCAGCCACCTGCCCCCGGGCGCGTTGCGCCCCTCCGATCTGGACGCCCTGCTGGTCACAGAACGGATCTTCGGGCCGCTGGGCGCCGCCATCCAGGCCGGCACGTTCATCGTGCTGGCGACCCACCCTGACCTGCGGGCCGAGGAGGACCGTCTGGAGGCGGCCGAGGCCGCCCTCGACGACGGTGTCGACCCCGACGACCCGCGCGTCGAAGAGCTCGCCGTACAGCGATGCGCTCATCTGATGGCCCTGAATCAGGCCATCGAGGCGGCTGGTCTCGACGCGGCCGAGGAGAAGATCTTCGAGATCTACGACGCCGACCTGACAGGGGAGGAGGGAACGGAGATGAATGCCGCGACGGCGATCACCAAGATGCCTTATGACTTCTCTCCTGCCCGGATGCGCTGCGTGGAACTCGCCGGACGGCTCTTCGGCGAGGCCCTCGCCGACACCCACTCCGCGGACAGCTGATCGCCTGTGCCTGGCACTGACCCGCATCGACATGGCGCTGGGCTATATCGGTGACGTCAGCATCGAGGTGA
Source organism: Micromonospora sp. NPDC003241 (assembly GCF_053589795.1). NCBI lineage: Bacteria > Bacillati > Actinomycetota > Actinomycetes > Micromonosporales > Micromonosporaceae > Micromonospora > Micromonospora sp. NPDC003241. The sequence continues at coordinate 76,304 of NZ_JBSFSO010000016.1, forward strand.
TCAGGCCGCACGACGACGGAGACGACAACATGTTCCGGGACTTTCTCGCCGAGCATCCGGAGGGCGGCCAACAGCATCACGGCTACGTCGTGCGGGACTTCGAGGCCGCCTACGCGGAGATGGAGTCGCAGTTCGGTCCGGCCGAGATGGAGGGCGGTCGGGCATCGAGCGTCTGAATCGGGGGCACGTCGTATCATCACGTCCTCGGCATCTGATAGACGGGGGTCACTGATGCGAGCAGGAAAGATCGGTTGGTTGGCGGCTGCTGCCTCGCTTGTTCTGCTGTCGCTCGGCTGCGCGACGCCCGGTACGAGGGCCGGCGAGGTGGAGGCGATACCCACGAGTGCGTCGGCGTCGCCTGTCGTGGTGGCGGAGCCGACCGGTCCGCAGGCAGACGCACCTCCCCACTATGGCGACAACAACGGCTGGAAGCGACGGCACGAGCTGTCCAAGGCGGACCAGCGCACCGGGAAGAAGCTCGCCGCGCGGATCCGGCCCAAGCTCGAAGCACTACGCACGGCGGGGGACTTCGCCCCGGCGTCCACCTGGCGGGCGCTGCTCGATCTGGGTATCAAGGCGGAGGTCATCGAGGTCACCGGCATGCGGGCGCCCATCGGGCAGGACGAACCCCCGCCAGGAGCGGTGTACGCGGTTCGCTTCGCGGAGGTGGGCTGTGTGATCGGGGACGTGCGCCCCGAGCGGGTCATGGTCGAGGTCACCGGCTCGGCTGCCGAATTCGGATGCTTGGAGCCGTTCTCGCACTGAACCCATCCGGCGTCACCGAACCCGGGGTCGGGCGAGGCGTGGCCAAGGCCGGATTCGAGTCTCACGTGCCAGCGCTGGCTTATATAAGTGAAGACTGGCATGATGCTTGTTCGTGCACGCCTTCGACATCCTCGGCGACCCGGTACGCCGGCGCATCCTGGAGCTGCTCGCCGACGGTGAGCAGACCTCCGGCGCCGTCACGGACGTGATCCGGGCCGAGTTCGGGCTCTCCCAGCCGGGTGTCTCACAGCATCTGCGGGTGTTGCGGGACAGCGGGTTCGCCTCGGTGCGGGCTGTGGGCGCTCGACGGTTCTACGCCGTCGAGCCGGCGCCTCTGAGCGAAGTCGACGCGTGGTTGGACCGGTTTCGCCGGTTGTGGGAGCAGCGGCTCGACGCGCTGGAGACCGAGCTGGCCCGGGGCCGGCGGGCAGCTCGGAACTCGGTTGGCGGGCAGACCTCCCGGCGGGCCGAGTCCGGCACCGGTGCGGACAGTGCAAACTCGGCAGCGAGAGGAACGGAACATGAAAGACGTACTGGATGAACTGGCCGCCGCGCGGCGGGCCATGGGCAAGGGCAGCCTGCCCGCAGGTGAGGCGTACACCATCGAGCTCCGGCGGCGGTACGCGGCGCAGGTCGACGACGTCTGGGACGCCATCACCAGCCCGGAGCGGCTGCAACGCTGGTTGAAGCCGGTCACCGGGGATCTGCGGCTCGGCGGAAAGTACGAGTTCGACGGTGGTGAGCACGGCGAGATCCTGCGGTGCGAGCCGCCGCGTCTGCTCAGGGTGTCCTGGCTCTACGGGCCCGACGCCGACGCCTGGCCCGGCACGAGCGAGGTGGAAGTGCGCCTGGCCCCGGGCCGGGCCGGCGACACCGAGTTCGAGCTGATCCACGCGGCGGTCGTCGAGGAGCCCCTCTTCCCGACCTACGGCCCCGGTGCCGGCGGCGTTGGTTGGGACCTGGCCCTGCTCGCCCTCGCCCGGTTGTTGTCCGCTGGCGAGACCGCCGACCACGAGGCGGTCCAGAAGTCGCCCGAAGGGCGCGAGTTCATCCGTCGCAGCGCCGCGGCCTGGGGCGAGGCGCACCTGGCCGCCGGTGGTGAGCCGCAGCACGTCGCGGCCGCGGTGCAGGCCACCACGAAGTTCTACGCACCCGACCCGACATGACGGGGCTGACTGGTCCCACCGCTAGGAAGACTGTGCGATGAGATACACCAACACGATCGAGATCGCCCTGCCGCGCGAGCGCGTGGCCCAACTGCTCGCCGACCCGGCGCACCTGCCGAAGTGGCTGCGGGGCATGGTGCTGCACGAGCCGGTGGAGGGGATACACGGGCAGCTCGGGACCACGTCGCGGGTCGTGATGCAGGCGGGGAGGCGGGAGATGGAGTGCACCGAGACGATCACCCGCCGAGATCCGGCGGACCTGCACGGAATCCCGACGGACAGCGTCGTCTACTTCGACCGCGAACTCGTCGCCCCGGGCATGTGGAGCGCCGTGCGCGATCGGCTGACCGAAGTCGATCCGGAGACGACACTCTGGGAGAGCGAGAGTGAGTACCGGTTCAGTGGCCTGCTGATGCGGCTGGTGGGGCGGCTGATGCCCGGCGCCTTTCACAAACAGTCGCAGCAGCACATGCAGGACTTCAAGGCCTTCGCCGAACAGGGGAAGGATGTGCGCGAAGGCGGGAGCTGACCTGTCGCGGTGGCCGGACTGTCGCGCAGATCAGGTCGGTGCCGGGATGGGATCCGCTGGATGACGTCGATCCGGCGACCTACCCTGTGCGGATGACGGCGGATCGGGACGCTGACGACGTGCCCGGTCGGCGAGATCGGATCACGATCGTTGCCTACGACCCACGCTGGCCGGCCAGTTTCGACCATCAGCGGAACCGGATCGAGGCGGCGCTCGGGAACGGTCCGGTCGGTCGCGTCGAGCATGTGGGTAGTACCGCGGTCCCTGGACTCGCCGCCAAGCCGATCATCGACATGCTCGCTCTGGTCTCCGACTACGACCAGACCGCCGGCCTCGTGACAGCACTCGGTGATATCGGCTGGGTCCACGCCCCCGAGCCGGGCGATCACGAGCGCCGCAAGTGGTCGTTCTGCTTTCCCGACGTGGCGTGGCGTACCCACCACCTCCACATCTGGGAGGTCGGGTCACCGGACTGGCGCCGCCTCCTACCGTTCCGCGATCACCTCCGACGCCACCCGGACCTCGCCGCCGAGTACGCCCGTCTCAAAGCGGAACTCGCCGCCGTGGACGACAGCGACCGCCCCAGGTACAGGTCCGGTAAGGCGCCATTCATCCAGGACATCCTTCGACGACTGGAATCACCTACCGACGGTGGTGTTCCGTGGCGCGGTCCCGAGACTCCGTGAAAGCGACCCGAGGACGGTAGGAGGGCGCGTAGTTCGGCATCACTGTTGGTGGTAGATCTCCGGGATGGCCGCTATGACCCGGTGCACCGCCTCGGCGACGGTGAGTCTGGTCGGCAGCTTCTGCCGGAAGGTGAGGTAGTCGCGGTAGTCACGGAGAAAGCTCCCGGCGATGACGGTGACGTAGCCGGCAGACCAGAACCTCTCGACGAGGCCCGCGACGTTGCCTCGGAGCAGGTCGAATAACTCGTCGTCCATCGGGCAGGGGTTGGTCTGTCCGATGTCCTTCGCATCGATGCGCGCACTGTCGGGCATGTGGGGCAGCAGCGCCCGGATGCTGGTCGACTTACCGGCGCCCTCCTGTCCGCACACGAGGACGAGGCGGCCCGATGGGGTCGGCGGTGTCGGCATCAGGTCGACGCGCGGTTCCCGGACGAGTTGGCGTCGGCAGCTGATTCCGAATTGCCCATGTCAGGATGGTGGGCGTGGCACATGAGGCTGTCGACATCGCTGACAAGTTGTCCCGTTTCTCCGAGCACTGGTCACCGAAGGTGGTGGCGAGGCTGAACGACTACGAGGTCAAGGTCGTCAAGGTGCGCGGGGAGTTCGTCTGGCACACCCACGAGGACACCGACGAGCTGTTTCTCGTGGTGAGCGGGGAACTGACCATCCAGCTGCGCGACGGTGACGTGCTCCTGCGTCCGGGGCAGCTGTTCGTCGTGCCTCGTGGCGTCGAGCACTGCCCGGTCGCCGACGGGGAGGTGCACGCGATCCTGATCGAGCCGACCGGTGTGGTGAACACCGGCGATGCCGGCGGTGCGCTGACTGCCGGCTACGACGACTCGTTGCTCTGACCGTCGAGTCCTTGGCGTGGTGTGGCTAGCATCCCGAAGGTGACTCAGGACAAGGGTGTCGGCAGGCTCGCCGGCTTCGACGGCGTGATGCTCCTCGCGACGATGCTCATACTCTTCGGGTACCTGCTCCCGTGGTTCCGGCAGTCGCCACGGCACCTGTGGTGGTACTCCGGTTGGGAGTACGCCAGCCTGAGCAGCGGTGGGGGGTGGACGCTCTGGACGTTCGCCTTCCTGCTGGTGGCGGTCGTGACCAGTTTCTGGGCCCGGACCGTCGTCGAGGCGGCGATGGCCGCGTTGGCTGCGGGGATCGGCACCCTGGTGATGGTCTTGGCGGTGGTGGCGGCCAGCTTCGGGAACATCGGGCGAGGCGGCAACCTGAACTCCGTCGCGGAGTTGCCCTTCGGGATGGGGCTGCCGCTGATGGCCGTCGGCCTGGGCCTGCTGATCGCCACCGCCTGCCGAGACATCGCCCGCGCTTGACACTCCGAGGGCATTTCGCCTGCCCTGGCTGTCAGTGGGAGGAGCTCAGCCGCCTGACGACCACGCCTTCGATGTCATCCAGCGGCCCGAAGCCCCATAGCGGCCCGAAGCCCCATAGGCGGGAGTCGGCGCTGGCCGGATGTTCGCCGAGTAGGACGGCCATGCCGTCGGGCACGTGCCACGAGTGACCGCCGACGGCTGGAGCCACCGACTCCGGGACAGCCGGGGTCAGGTCCGGAACGTGCGGCGGTAGGTGTCCGGTGGTACGCCGACAGCGCGGTGGAAGTGGCGGCGCAGCGTCGTCGCGGTGCCCATGCCTGCGGCGGCGGCGATGGTGTCGATGCTGTCGTCGGTGGCTTCCAACAGCTCCTGTGCGCGGCGGATGCGCTGCGTCAGCAGCCACTGCAGCGGGGTGGTGCCGGTCGCCGCGCGGAAGTGACGAGCCAGATGGCGGGAACTCAGGTTGGCCTGGCGGGCCAGGTCCTCCACGGTGAGTGGTCGGTCGAGGCGCTGCATCACCCAGGGGATCAGGTCGGCCAGGGGGTGGTCGTCCTGTGCGGGTACCGGGGTGGTGACGAACTGGGCCTGGCCGCCGGCCCGGTGCGGTGGGACGACGAGGCGGCGGGCGACCGCGTTGGCGGTCGTGGGGCCGTGGTCGAGGCGGACCAGGTGCAGGCAGAGGTCCATCGCGGCGGCCTTGCCGGCGGAGGTGAGCACGCGTCCGTTGTCGACGTAGAGCACGTCCGGGTCCACCTGTACGCGGGGGTGGCGGGCGGCCAGGTGCGCGGTGTGCGCCCAGTGGGTGGTGGCGCGCAGGCCGTCGAGTAGGCCGGCGGCGGCGAGCACGTAGACGCCGGTGCACAGCGAGACCACCCGGGCGCCGGACTCGTGTGCCGCGCGGACTGCGGCGACCAGGTCGGCGGGCGGGGGTGGGTCGACGTCGGCCAGGGCGGGGACGATCACGGTGTCGGCGTCGGTCAGGCGGTCGAGCCCGCAGTCCGGTTCCAGCAGGAACCGGCCGACCCGCACGGGGTGGGTGCCGCAGACCCGGACGTCGTACCAGGGGCCGGGCACGGTGGCCGGCGCGGAGCCGAAGACCTCGTAGGCCAGGGCGAGCTCGAAGTGCAGCATGCCGTCGGTGGCGGCGACGGCGACGGCTCGGGGAGTCATGTCAGAAATTGTACGGGTCTCGTCGTTCCGGACACTGGTGGTGCGTGGTCGGCCAGGACAGGCTTCTCCGTGTGGATCACGTGGCACAGGTGGGAGCGGAGATGGCGTCGGATCGGACGGTGGCGGTGTTCGGGGCGTCCGGGCACACCGGTCGGTTCGTGGTCGCGGAGTTGTGCGAGCGCGGGTACGTCCCGCTGCTCGTCGGCCGCGACCACGGCAGGGTGCGGGCGTCGGCCCGGCCGGGGTTGGAGGTGCGGCAGGCGTCGGTCGACGATCCGGCGTCGCTGGACCGGGCGTTGGCCGGTGCGGCCGTGGTGGTCAACTGTGCCGGGCCCTTCGCCACCACCGCCGTTGCGCTGGTCGAGGCGGCGTTGCGGGCCGGTGTCCCGTATGTCGACGTGGCGGCCGAGATCGAAGCGAACGTCGACACGTTCGCGACCTTCGGGGAGCGTGCCAGGGCCGCCGGCACAGTGGTCGTCCCGGCGATGGCCTTCTTCGGTGGCCTCGGCGACCTGCTGGTCACCGCCGCGATGGGGGACTGGACGGCGGCGGACGAGGCGCACATCGCGTACGGCCTGAGCAGCTGGCACCCCACCGCCGGGACCCTGCGCGCGGGCGAGGTGTCCCGGCAGCGGCGCGACGGCCGTCGGGTCCGCTACACCGGTGGCCGGCTGGAGTACCACGACGACGCGCTGCCGACCCTGCCGTGGCCCTTCCCGGCGCCGCTGGGTGTGCAGCCGGTGATCGCCGAGTTCAGCATGGCCGACGTGGTCACCGTTCCGCATCACCTGCCGGTCGAGCAGGTGTGCACCTACATGACCGCCGTGGCGGCGGCGGACCTGTCCGCCGCCGACCCGTCGGCACCCGTCGCCGTCGACGCGCGCGGCCGTTCGGCGCAGACCTTCGTCGTCGACGTCCTGGTCCGCTCGGGGGATGCGTACCGTCGGCTGGCCGCCGACGGTCAGGACATCTACGCGGTCACCGCGCCGCTGGTGGTGGAGGCCGTCGACCGGATCCTCACCGGCCGGACCAGGGCCGTCGGCGTCGCCTCGGCGGGTGCCGTCTTCGACGCCCCGGACTTCCTCGACGCACTCTCCCCGCACCTGCGCGTGCACGTTCCGGAGGGGCCGGCGCCGCGTATCGTCGCCGGGTGAGACTGGAGCGGGTCCGGCAGGCGTGCGGGCCCTAGTCCGGCCAGGTCACGCGGGGTGGAAGGGCGAGGAAGTCGGCGTAGCGGTGCACGGCCTGCTCGACCTGTGTGCGCTGTGCCGGGTCGAGCGGGACCAGCGGCTTCACGGCCACCGTGACCCGGGTCTTGGCCAGGGTGCGTTTCCAGGTGCCGACGACCCGGCCGCCGATGACGACGGTGGCCTGGAAGACGCCGTTGCCGCCGGGGATGATGGCCTGTTTGTGGGCGGGGTCGAGCATCAGCGCGCGGTCCTTGAAGCCGAGCAGGTACTCGTCGAAGCCGGGCAGGGTCAGCACGTCGGGCGTGGGTGTGCGGGGTGCGTCGAGCAGGGCGGGCGGCAGGACCGCTTCGGTGCCGTCGACCTGGACGGTGGTCAGGTCGTTCCCGGCGGCGGCGATGGCGCGTTTCGCGTCGGTGGCGGTCAGGCCGGTCCAGCCGGCGAAGTCCTGCCGGGTGGTGGGGCCGTGGCTGCGGAAGTAGCGCAGGGCGAGGGTGGCCAGCGCCTCGTCGCGGTCGGGTCGGTGCTGGCCGGGCGCCCACTCGTCGAGCAGTGCGAAGGTCTGCTCGGCGCCGATGTTGGGGGCGATGCAGGTGACGCCGCGCTGGCTGGCGTACCAGAGCAGGTGGTAGCCGCGCTGGCCGGCGCCGTCGATGCCGGCGGCGACCAGGGCGGCCACGCAGTCGGTGCGGGTCAGTCGACCGCCGCCTGCCAGGGCGGTGCCGAGCACGTCGGCGGCGCGGTCCGCCTCGGCCTCGGTCAGGCCGAGGAACTCGCGGCGTGCTGCCGCGCCGGCCAGCGCCCGTACGCCGGTCAGCTCCAGCATCCAGCGGGCGTCGCGGGCGGGAACGAGGTGGATGGTGCCGCGCATCGGCCAGGTCCGCAGGGCCTCCCGGCCCTCCAGCGCGGCGTGCACGTCGGTCTGGGTGGCGCCGGGCAACCGTACGCCCAGCGACCACAGGCCGCTGTTGATCTCCTGGGCCTGCATGGCGCCGAACCACTCGACGACCTCGGTCACGGTGTGCGGTGTGGTGGCGGGGGTGGCGCTCAGCAGCAGGCTGGTCATCCGCAGGGCGAGTGCTTCGGTGCCGGTCAGCGCCGGAGATCCGGTCAGCGTCGTGCCGGTAGGTGCCACTGCGTCGCCTTCCGTCGTCGGTCGAGCGCAGCATAGGCCCGGGCACCGACAGGACGGCGCGGTTCTCCGGCGGGTCAGTCGCCCAGGCGGGGCTGGGGCACGCGTACCGCTGCCATGCCGGCGGCGACGGCGGCCTCGATGCCCAGGTCGGCGTCCTCGAAGACCAGGCAGGCGTGCGGTGGTACGCCGAGCAGCTCGGCGGCGCGCAGGAACGGTTCCGGGTCGGGTTTGGGGCGGGTGTAGTCGCCGGCGCAGACCAGCACGTCGAACCGGTCGAGGATGCTGAGCGCGCCGAGGGAGGCGGTGACGGCTTCCCGGGTGCTGCCGGAGACCACCGCGAAGGGGATGCGTCCGTGCGCGTCCTCGATGTGGTGCAGCACCCCGGGGATGCCGGCGGCGCTGGGCAGCAGCCGTTGGTAGTGCTCCTCACGGCGGGCGACGACGGTCTCCACCGGCATGTCGAGGCCCTGCTGCTGGTTGAGGGCGGCGACGATGTCGAGCGTGGGGCGGCCGGCCCAGGCGTAGAACAGCTCTTCGGGGAAGGCGCACTCCCACTCGTCGAGCGCCTGCCGCCAGGCGGTGTAGTGCTGGGGCATGGAGTCGACGATGGTGCCGTCGCAGTCGAACAGGTACGCCTGGAAGTCGCCGGTGGGCAGGGGCAGCATCACCGGCCCAGGTTATCCGGGGTGGCGGGGGTCGCTGCGGGCGGCTCAGAGGCGTTGGTACATGACGAGCAGGTCGACGTGGCCCTGGGTGGGGTGGCGGAAGCCGTCGGGGATGCGGCCGACCACGTCGAAGCCGAGCGAGCGCCACAGCGCCACGGCGCGGGTGTTGGTGGCGACCACGGCGTTGAACTGCATCGAGTGGTAGCCGTCGGTGCGGGCCAGGTCCAGCACGTACGCGCCGAGGGCCCGGCCGATTCCCCGTCCGGCGGCGGCCGGGGCGACCATGAAGCTGGCGTTGGCCACGTGGTCACCGGGGCCGAGCTGGTTGGGCGTCAGTTTCGCCGAGGCGAGCACGGTGCCGTCGTCGTCGACGGCGACGACGGTGCGCCCGGGTGGGGGGACCAGCCACATGTCGCGGGCGCGGGTCTCGTCGACGTCGCGGGGCCAGGTGTAGGTGTCCCCGGCGGAGACGATCTCGCGCAGGAAGGGCCAGATGCCGGGCCAGTCCCCGACGGTCGCGGTCCGGATCTGCATGCTCGCGAGCATGCCAGCAAGGTTGCCGGGCCGGTCGTCGGGGGCGGTGTCAGAGCAGGCCGGCGGCCATGGCGGTGGTGACGGCGGCGGTGCGGTCGGAGACGTCGAGTTTATTGAAGGTCCGCAGCAGGTGGGTCTTCACGGTCGCCTCGCCGATGTGCAGCTCGCGGCCGATCTCGGCGTTGGACAGCCCTCGGGCGACCAGCCGCAGGACCTGCACCTCCCGGGGTGACAGGGTGTCGCGGGCGGTGGGGTGGCGTACCTGGTGCAGCAGTCGGGTGGCCACTGAGGGGGCCAGGACGGTGCCGCCGCGGGCGGCGGTGCGGATCGCGGTGATCAGGTCGGCGCGGGAGGTGTCCTTGAGTAGGTAGCCGGCGGCGCCGGCCTCGACGGCCCGCAGGATGTCGGTGTCGGTCTCGTAGGTGGTCAGCACCACCACCCGGGTCTGCGGCCGTTCGGTGAGGATCCGGCCGGTGGCGGTGGCGCCGTCGTCGCCGGGCAGCCGCAGGTCCATCAGGACCACGTCCGGGTGGTGGGCGCGGACGGCCGCGAGTGCCTCGGCGGCGTCGGCGGCCTCGCCGACGACGGTGATGTCGTCGGTGCCGGCGAGCATGCCGGCGACTCCGGCGCGGACCACCGGGTGGTCGTCCACCAGCAGCACGGTGATCATTGGTACGGCACCTCCACCCGGATCGTGGTCCCCTCGCCGGGGGCCGAGCGTACGACGACAGCGCCGTCCACCTGCTCGACCCGGGTGCGCAGCCCGGTCAGTCCGTAGCCGCCGTCGTCGGCCGGGTACGCGTCGGCGGGGTCGAATCCCACGCCGTCGTCGCCGATCTCCAGCGTGACCCGGTCGTCGTCGCCGTGCAGCAGGACGGCCACGGCGGTGGCGTCGGCGTGCCGCCGGACGTTGGTCAGCGCCTCCTGGGCGGCGCGCAGCAGCACCACCTCCACGGCGGTGCCCGGTGCCCGGCCGGTGGTCAGGTCGGCGGTGCAGGTGACCGGTACTCCGGTCTCCCGGGTGAAGCGGTCGGCCAGCCGGTCCAGCGCCTGCTCCAGCGGGGAGCCGTCGATCTGCGTCGGGGTGAGCGCGGCGACCAGGGTGCGTACGTCGAGCAGGTTCTCCCGGGCGGTCTGCCGGGCCAGGTCGAGGTGGCGGCGGGCCTGGTCCGGGGCGCGGTCCAGGTCGGCGTCGGCGGCCTGGACCAGCATCACCACGCTGGACAGGCCCTGGGCCACGGTGTCGTGGATGTCGGCGGCGAGTCGCTGTCGTTCGGCGGCCACCCCGGCGCGGTGGGACACCTCGGCCAGCTCGGCCCGGGTCTGTTCCAGTTGGGCGATCAGCTCGGCGCGTCGGCCGCTCTCGGCGACGGTGTGTTGGGCCCAGACGCCCAGCACGCTGACCACCAGGACGGTCATCAGGGCGATCAGCAGCGGGGGGAGCACGTCGCCCAGGTCCGGGAGTCGGACGGCCAGGACGATCACGTGCACCGAGTTGAGCAGCAGCACCGCGCCGACCGCTGGGACGGCGGGCAGCACCATGAACATCTGGGGGTTGAGCACGAACAGCAGGAACGAGGCGGTGCCGCTGAGCAGGACCGCCGGCACATAGAGCAGGACCACTCCGGCGAGGTAGAGGTAGCTGCGCCAGTCTTCGACGGAGTCGCGCATGAGCCGGCGGCCGACGCCGAGGTACCAGCCGGTCAGGGCGAGGAAGAGCGCGAGGCAGCCGAGGCGGGCGGCGGGCGTACGGCTGCCGTCGGCGGCCACGGCCACGGCGACGCCGACGGTGGCCAGGGCGAAGTAGCCGTCCCAGAGCCGGAAGCGTGCGCTCCACGTGTCGGTCGGTGGGGTCATCGGGTGCGTCGACCTCGCCAGCGGAAGGTGGTCAGGCACAGCACCATTCCTCCGATGCACCAGGCGGCGAGCACGAGCGCGATCCGGCCGTGCTCCCAGGAGGGTACGACCTCCTGGGGGAGGATGGTGTCGGGCAGGAACACCGAGCGGAAGCCCTGGGCCATCCATTTGAGCGGGAACAGCGAGCCGATCGTGACCAGCGGTTCGGGTAGTTGCCCGACGGGGGTGTAGAAGACGCCGGAGATGAAGGCCAGCACCAGGTAGGGCAGGTTCATCACGGCCCCGGCGCTGCGGGCCGAGCGAGCCAGGCTGCTGGCGGCGATGCCGACCAGGGCGCAGGCGGTGGCGCCGAGCAGGAACACCCAGCCGAAGGTGAGCCAGCGTCCGGGCTCGGTGGGCAGCCTCAGGTCGAAGGCGAGCACCGCGATGGCCAGCAGCAGGATCGTCTCGCCGATGCTGACCACCAGGGCCATCAGGGTCTTGCCGACGATGTACGCCGAGGGGGGCATCGGGACGCCGCGTAGTCGGCGCAGGGTGCCGTCGTCGCGGTCGGCGGCGATGCCGGTGCCCAGGTTGACGAAGGTGGTGGAGGCGATGCCGGCGGCGATCATGCTCGGGGCGAGGTACTGGGCGGAGGTGACGTCGCTGCCCTCGTAGACGCCGTCGAAGATCGCGCCGAGCAGGGCGAGGATGACCGCGGGCATGGCGAAGGTGAACACCACGGCGTCGCGTTCCCGGAAGAAGCACCGCAGTTCGATGCCGGCGCGGTGCAGCCCGAGCCGCAGTGCGGTGGGGCGGTGGCTGGCGGCGCGGTGGGCGGTGGCGGTCACGGGGTCGCTCCGATCAGGTCGAGGTAGACGTCTTCGAGGCTGGGGCGGCTGACGGTCAGTCCGGGCACGGTGCCGCCGTAGCGGCGGGTCAGGTCGGCGACGAGGGCGGCCGGGTCGTCGGTCTCCTGCCGGCCGTCGGCCCACCGGACGACGGTGCGGGCGGTGGCGCGTCCGCCGAGGGTGGCGGGGGTGCCGTCGGCGACGATCCGGCCGCCGACGATGACCGTGACGCGGTCGGCCAGTGCCTCGGCCTCGTCGAGGTAGTGGGTGCTGAACAGGATGGTGGTGTCCTCGCCGGCGAGTCGGCGGATCAGCGTCCAGAACTGGCGGCGGGCCTGCGGGTCGAGTCCGGTGGTCGGTTCGTCGAGGAAGAGCAGCCGGGGGCGGCCGATGACGCCGAGGGCCACGTCCAGGCGGCGGCGTTGGCCGCCGGAGAGGGTACGGACCCGGGCGGTGGCCTTGTCGGTGAGACCGACCAGCTTGACGACTTCGGCGGGGTCGCGGGGTGCGGGGTAGTAGCGGGCGAAGTGGCGGACCGCCTCGGCGACGGTCAGTTCGGTCAGGTCGTCGCTGTCCTGGGCGACGACGCCGATGCCGGCGCGCCAGTCGAGGTCGACGTGGGCCGGGTCGCGGCCGAGCACCTGCACGTCACCGGCGTCGCGGTCGCGGTGGCCCTGGAGGATGTCGATGGTGGTGGTCTTGCCGGCGCCGTTGGGTCCGAGCAGGGCCACCACCTCGCCGGTGGCGACGTCCAGGTCGACGCCGGCCACGGCGGTGGTGTCGCCGTAGGTCTTGCGCAGTCCGCGGACGCGGATGACGGGGGAGTCGGTCATGTCCTGATCGTCGGTCGACGCGGGGGTGTCGCGGGACGACCGGTGGACGGAACCGTGGTGTCCGTCGACCGGTGGACAGGGCGTCGACGGCGGGGTCGGTCGAGTCCGACGAATGTTTGCCGACGCAAGCATCGGGTAGTCGCGGAAGCTTACCGACGATCACGGCAGGAAGGACGTAGGCGATGGCGGCACAGGTCAAGGTGGCGGTGATCTACTACAGCGCGACCGGCATCACGTACCAGATGGCGCAGTCGGCCCGGGAGGCCGCCGAGCAGGCCGGTGCGGAGGTCCGGTTGCGTAAGGTGCGCGAGTTGGCCCCGGACGAGGCGATCCGGTCGAACTCGGGCTGGGAGGCGCACCGGCTGGAGACCCAGGACGTCGAGGAGGCGCAGCCGGACGACCTGAGCTGGGCCGATGTGGTGATCTTCGGTTCGCCGACCCGGTACGGTCTGATCGCCGCGCAGCTCAAGCAGTTCATCGACACCACCGGGCCGCTGTGGGCGCAGGGCGCGTTGGCCAACAAGGTGTACTCGGCGTTCACCTCGACGGCGACGCACCACGGTGGGCAGGAGTCGACGCTGCTGTCGCTGTTCCACGTCTTCTATCACTGGGGCGGGATCGTGGTCGCCCCCGGCTACACCGAGCCGAGCCAGTTCGTCTCCGGCAACCCGTACGGTGCGTCGCACACCAGCAACAACGGTGAGACCGCGCCGGATCACGTGGCGTTGGAGGCGACGGCGTTGACGGCCAAGCGGGCGGTGCACATCGGTGCGGCGCTCAAGCAGGGCCTGGCCGGCTGACAGCGGGACCGGCGGTCCGGGCGGGGGCTCTCATACCCGCCCGGACCGTCGGCCGTGAACACCGCTACCCCGGATCGGGCCGGCTATGCCTACCCGGTGGTGGACAACTCGCCGGCGGGTGCCGGCAGCAGCTCGGTGAGCAGTTCGGCCAGCACCGCGACCCCGTCCGGGCTGAGGACCGATTCGGGATGAAACTGCACCCCGGCGAAGCCCCGGCCGCGTAGCGCGTGCACCGCGCCGTCGACCTCGTCTCGGGCCACCTCGACCGGGCCGTACCGGCTGTCGAGGCGGTCGGTGTCGGCGTGGGCGGTGAAGGTGGCGTAGAAGCCGACCCGGCGAGACGTGCCGGCGAGCGTGACGGTGCGTTGCAGTCCCTGGTAGGGCGCGTCGCGGCGGATGACGGGCAGGCCGAGCAGGGCGGCGAGCAGTTGGTGGCCGAGGCAGACCGCCAGGGTGGGGTGCCCGGCGTCGAGCAGCTCGGTGAGCAGGTCCCGCAGTCGGCGCATCTTGGCGGTGTCGCCGGTGGGGTCGCCGGGGCCGGGGCCCACGACGACCAGGTCGTCGGCGCGGACCGGGCCGGTGGCGTGCCACGGTCGGACGGTCACCGTCAGGCCGAGGGCACCGAGTTGGTGGGCGAGCATGCCGGTGAAGGTGTCCTCGCCGTCGACGACGAGGGCTCGGCGGCCGGCCAGGGCGGGCAGGGCCAGGGCGCCGGTCGGTCGCTGGTCGAGCCAGAAGCGGGCCAGCGGGGCGTTGCGGGCGGCCAGCGCGGCGCGTACCTCGGGGTCGTCGGCCAGACGGCGGGGTGGCTGCGGTCCGGCCTGCGGTGCCTGTGGTCCGAGGCCGAGGGCGGCCAGCACCCCGGCGGCCTTGGCATGGGTCTCGGCGACCTCGGCGGCGGGTGTGGAGTGCCGGACCAGGGTCGCTCCGACCGGTACCCGCAGCTCACCGGTGGGGGAGAGTTCGGCGGTGCGGATCAGGATCGGGGCGTCGAGGGTCTGCCGGCCGTTGTCGTCGTGACCGAGCAGCGCGAGCACTCCGGCGTAGTAGCGGCGGCCGGTGCGTTCGTGGCGGGCGATGACCCGGCAGGCGTTCTCCATCGGGCTGCCGGTCACCGTGGGGGCGAACATCGTCTCCCGCAGCACCTCGCGGACGTCCCGGCTGCCGTGTCCGGCCAGCAGGTACTCGGTGTGCGCCAGGTGCGACATCTCCTTGAGGTACGGCCCGACGACCTGACCGCCGTGTTCGGCCACCGTGGCCATCATCTTCAGTTCCTCGTCGAGGACCATGTACAGCTCCTCGGTCTCCTTGGTGTCGGCGAGGAAGCGCAGCAGGGCGGCCCGGTCGGCGGTGGCGCCGGTGTGTCGGAAGGTGCCGCTGATCGGGTTCATCATGACCAGCCCGTCGTCGACGCTGACGTGCCGTTCCGGGCTGGCGCCGACCAGCGTGCGGGTGCCGGTGTGCACCACGAACGTCCAGTACGCGCCGCGTTCGCGGTGCAGCAGCGACCGGAGGGCGGCCAGCGCGGCGGTCACCGGCGCGCCCTGGACCTGGGCGTGCAGGGTGCGGTGGATGACGAAGTTGGCGCCCTCGCCGCGTCCGATCTCCTCGGTCAGCACCCGGGCGACGACGGCGGCGTAGGCGTCGTCGGTGACGTCGAAGGCGGCGCCGGTGGTGCGGACCGGCCCCTCGGGTAACGCGTCGAGGGCGTCGGCCAGCGGTACCCGGACGTGCTGCCCGATCCGCAGGTACTCCAACGGCACGTCGTCGTCCACGCAGGCGAAGCCGCGTTCGGTGATCTGCCGGAACGGCACCAGCGCCAGCGTGGCCGGGCCGGGGACGCCGGTGGGCAGCGGCAGGTCGGCCAGCCGCGTGGCGGTGTCCACCGTGCCGGTGAACAGGTCGAGGTAGGTGGCGTCGTCGCGGCGTACCAGGGCGAACGGGCCCGGGTCGGCGCCGTCGGCGAGCGCGGTGAGCAGGTCGGTCAGTGGGTTCATCGGTCTCTCCTGGGTCCGGGAGCCGCCGTCGCGGCGGCCCACGGGCCGGGAACCAGAACCGGCGGCCGCCTCGTCGGGCGGCCGCGTGGGTGACTACGCGTGCAGGAGGGCCGCCGGGTCGGCGGGCCACCAGCAGGACAGGCACGTAGGCATGCGCACACCCTACGCGCGGTCCGAGAGGTGGGGAAGCCGTTCGGCGGACTGGCGTGGGCGGTGACGCCGGGCGGCGACGTCAGCGGGTACGTTGACCGCGATGAACATTCTCGCGCTGGACTTGGGAACCTCCTCGGTGCGGGGGCTCGTGATGGACGCTGACATCCGTCCCCTTCCGGGTGCGTTGGCGCGGCGTAAGACCGTGCTCACGGTCGACGGTGACGGTGCCGGCACCCTGGACCCTCGGCAGTACCTGGCCTGCCTGATCGAGTGCCTCGACGAGCTGCACGACCACGGTCACCTGCGCGAGGTGGACCTGATCGCGGTCAGTGCCCAGTGGCACTCGGTGCTGCCGCTGGGCGTCGACGACGAACCACTCGGCCCGGTGCTCACCTGGCTGGACACCCGGCCCGAGCCGTCGTCGGCGCTGGGCGGGCCGGTCGATCCGGTCGACTACCACCAGCGCACCGGCACCTGGTGGCACCGCTGCTACTGGTCGGTGCGTCTGCCGTGGCTGCGGGAGCAGGCCGGCACCCGGGTGGGCCGCTTCACCGGCCTGGTCGAGTACGCGCTGGGACGGCTGCTCACCGACGCGCCGATGTCGATGTCGCAGGCCTCCGGCACCGGCCTGCTCGACCTGGGCACGCTGGACTGGGATCCCGAGGCGTGCACGCTGGCCGGCACCCGCGGCGAGGATCTGCCCGAGCTGGCCGCTCGGGACTGGCGGGGTCGGTTGCGCGGCGAGTACGCCCGCCGCTGGCCGGACCTGGCGCAGGCGTCCTGGACGGCCCCGGTCGGCGACGGTGCCGCCTCCAACGTCGGCTCCGGCTGCATCGACGACAGTCGGGCGGCGGTGACCGTCGGCACCTCCTCGGCGGTCCGGCTGTTGCAGCGGATGCCCGCACACGCTCCGCAGTCGCCGCTGCCGCAGCGGCTGTGGCGCTACCGCGTCGACCACGACCACGTCGTCACCGGGGCGGCGTACTCCTCGGGCGGGAACCTGTTCGCCTGGGCGGACCGGGTGCTGCGGCTGCCCACCGGCCCGGCGCTGGAGCAGGCCCTGGCGCTGCTGCCACCTGGCGAGGGCGTACCGGTCAACGTCGGTTTCGGCGGCGATCGTCCCCCGGGTGACCGGAGTGCCGGCTCCGGTGAGCTGCGTGGACTCGGCTTCGGCACCACCTCCGTGCAGATCCTGGCCGGGCTGATGCACGGCGTGTGCGAGCAGGTCGTGGACGACCTGGTGCGGCTGGAGTCGATGGTCGGCCGGCCCACCGACGTGGTCCTCGGTGGCGGCGCGATGGCCGCCTCGCCCTGGTGGCGCCGCACCTTCGCCCAGGTGCTCACTCCCCGTCGGGTCGACTTCGGACGTCACCCGGAGATCGGGGCCACCGGCGCGGCGCTCGTGGCGACCGGCCGGATCACCGATGCCGTGGTGGTGGCCGACATCAGCCGGACGGATGATCAAGCTCCGGCGACCCCGGCATAAGGTGGCGACCGGCGGTCTCGTCCTGAACCCCTCGTAAGGGCAGGACGTTGACACTGCTCGGGGGCCTGGTTGGATGGACCGCGCTCCCCGAGGTCACGGCGGGCGCGTGGGGAGGAGGACCCTGTGGGTGCAGCACATCAGACGCCCGAGGTGTCAGCGCATCGCCGACGGCGGTTCGACGTTCGGGTTGTGCCCCACCGGCGTCGTTCCGCGTTCCGGTTGCGGGACTGGCGGATGCGGACCAAACTCGCCGCCGTGCTGGTCATCCCGTCGGTGGCGTTCCTGGTCATGGCCGGGGTGCAGACCCAGAGCCTGGTCGGGCGGGCGAGCACGCTCGGCGACTTCGCCGCGCAGGTCACCGTCGGTGAGGAGATCACCTACCTGGTGCACATGCTGCAGCAGGAACGCGACCGGACCGCCGGTGAGCTGCCCGTGCTGCGCGCCAGCGCCGACGAGGCCGGCCGCGCCGCGATGCTGGGCTCGTTGCAGCAGTACCGGGATGCCACCGACGACGCGATGCGGGCGCTGCGGGAGGTGGCCGAGCCGGTGGCCGAGGCCGACCCGGCCTGGCGCGACACCTACTCGGTGGCGTCGCAGGCGGTGCAGCAGGTCGAGTACATCCGCGGTGTGATGGCGACCGTGGTGCTCAGCGACGACACCATCCTCGGCAACTACCACCGGGCCATCGAGGGGCTGCTGACCCTGCTCGCCCAACCGGCGCCGGGCAACGACCGCCCGGACCTGGCCGACGCGGTGCTGCGGTACGTGCAGTTCGCCCGAGCCAAGGACATGTCGGCGCGGGTCCGCGCGGAGGTGTACGCCACCGCGCGCGACAGCGGCTACAGCGCCGACAACGGGGCGCGGCTGGCGGAACTGCGGGCCCGCCAGCTGACCGCGCTGGGTGTGTTCCGGATCGCCGCCAGCAACGGGCAGGTGGCCCGCTACGACGAGATGACCGTGACCCCGCTCTTCGCCGCCACCAGCGAGCTGGAGGATCGGGCGATCGCCCAGATCGCGGCCGGTCGGTTGGTGCTGACCGGCGGGCAGTGGTGGGAGGCCAGCGACAACCGCCACGAGCTGCTGCGCCAGTACGAGGCCGAGGTGCTGGCCGAGGCGGTGCAACAGGCGCAGGCGGCCAGCACCACCCAGCTACGTCAGACACTGCTGCTGATCGGTGCGATCATCACGGTGCTGCTGGTGGCGGTGCTGATCTCGGTGCTGGTCGGCCGGTCGCTGGCCCGGTCGATCCGGCTGCTGCGTTCGCAGGCGCTGCGGATCGCCCAGGTCGAACTGCCCGAGGCGCTGTCCCGACTACGGTCGGTCTCCGGTGGCGTGCCGCCCATCGAGGTGTCCCCGGCGGTGGTCCGCTCGCTCGACGAGATCGGTGAGCTTGCCGAGGCGTTCGTCGCCGTGCACCGCAGCGCCGTCGGCGTGGCGGTCGAGCAGGCGAACATGCGACGCAACGTCAACGCGATGTTCGTCAACCTCGCGCGACGCAGTCAGGTGCTGGTCGAGCGGCAGTTGGAACTGCTCGACGACCTGGAGCGCGAGGAAGGCGACCCGGACCAGTTGGAGAACCTGTTCAAGCTGGATCACCTGGCCGCCCGCATGCGGCGTAACGACGAGAGCCTGCTGGTGCTGGCCGGCACCGAGTCGACCCGGCGGTGGAACCGGCCGATCGGGCTGGGCGCGGTGCTGCTGGCGGCCAGCGCGGAGATCGAGCAGTACCAGCGGGTACGGCACGAGGCCGTGGCGGACCTGTACGTGGTCGGGCACGCCGTCGGCGAACTGGTCCACCTGCTGGCCGAGCTGCTGGAGAACGCCACCGCCTTCTCCCGTCCCGACACCGTCGTGCAGGTCATGGCCCGGGTCGAGGGCCACGGCGCGGTCCTCGAGATCGCCGACCAGGGCATCGGCATGACCGAGACCGCGTTGGCCGAGGCCAACGCCGTCCTGGCCAGCCCACCGGCCGCCGACGTGGCGACGGTGGAGCGGATGGGTCTGTTCGTGGTCAGTCACCTGGCGGCCCGGCACGGCATCGAGGTGCGGCTGCACGGCGGTGTCGGTGGCCTGGTGGCCCGGATCCGACTGCCCGGCGCGCTGCTGGCCGCGGCACCGGCACCGAGCGTCGACCCGACGCCGGCGCCGCGGATCCCGGCCGGCATGACCGCCCACCAGGGCGGACGGCCCGGCCCGGTGGAGCTGCCGGTCGCCGGCCGTCGGCCGACCACCGTGCCCCGCCAGACCCATCCGGTACGTGCCGAGACCGTGCTCGCCCCGGCGGCGGCCGTCCCGGCCGGCGGCGGTGGCTGGTGGTCCCGGGAGGGACCGTCGGGGGCCGTGCCGACGACGGGGGTCGGGCAGCCGGCCCCGCCGACGGTGCCGGTGACCGCCGGCACCAATGCCCAGGGCCTGCCGATGCGGGTGCCGATGGCGCAACTGAGTTCGGTGACCCAGCCGGCCCGTCCGGAGCAGCAGCGGCCGGTCCGGCACGACCCCGACCCGGATGCGGTCGGCGGCATGTTGTCGAAGTTGTACAGCGGTGTGCGGCGGGCCGAGGCCGAGGAGACCATGCAGATTCCCGTGCAACCGTCAGGCGTATGGAACGAAGGGGGACCAAGGTGACCACCTTGTCGCAGCAGGCTCGGGATCTGAGCTGGCTGGTCAGCGCATTCGCGGATCGGGTGCCGGGAGTGGCACACGCGATCGTGGTGTCCTCCGACGGGCTGCTGGTGGCGATATCGGACAACCTGCCCCGGGACCACGCCGACAAACTCGCCGCCGTCACGTCGGGCCTGATGAGCATCACCGCCGGTGCCGCGCAGATGTTCGACGGTGACGTGGTCAAGCAGACCGTCGTCGAGATGGGCCGGGGCTACTTCCTGGTGATGCAGGTCCGCGACGGGTCGATCCTGGCCACCCTCGCCGCGGCGGACGCCGACATCGGCGTGGTCGGCTACGAGATGGCGCGGCTGGCCAAGCAGGCCGGGGACATGTTGACCCCGGCGCTGCGCGCCGAGTTGCAGCAGGCCCTGCCGCGCTGACCCGGTCTGGCCGGGGGACCTGACGTCCCGGATGCGGTGTCCTCGGCCTACCGCAGGCCGAGGGCGCCGGGGGTGCCGCGTCGGGAGGCGAGCCACCAGGCGACGGTGGCGGTGACGGCGATGACCCCGCTGAACACGAACGGTGCCTCGATGCCGGCGCTGGCGGCGAGCGCGCCGCCGGCCAGTGCGCCCAGCGCGGTGCAGCTGTAGGTGACCATGCGGGAGGCGGCGATCACCCGGCCGAGTAGGCCGCCGGGCACGAGTCGTTGCCGGACGGACAGGGCGGCCACGTTGAGCACGGCGAACGCCGCGCTGGTGGTGACCACCACGACCACGGCGGCGGCGCGGTGCGGGGTGACGGCCAGCAGCACCGGGACACCGGCGGTGACGGCCATCGACCAGGTGAGCACGTGGCGGTGGCGGAAGCGGGCGACCAGCCGGTCGGCGGCGAACGAGCCGATCAGGCCCCCGGCGGCGCCGGTGGCCAGCAGCAGGCCGAAGCCGAACGCGCCGAGGCCGAGGGCGTCGCGGGCGTAGAGCACGAAGATCGCGAACCAGGCGGTGTCGGCGGCGGCCACGGCGGCGGTGACCAACACCAGGGTACGCAGCATCGGCTGGCGGAGCAGCCACCGCAGGCCGGCCAGGATGCCGTCGCCCTCGGCGGTCGCCGTCTCGTCGGTGGTGGGCGCGCTGGTGGTCCGGTGGGCCAGGGTCAGCGGCAGGGAGAGCATGAGCATCACGGCCAGGGCGAGGGTGGCGCCGTTGACGGCGAAGGGGATGGCCGCGCCGACGACGAACAGCATTGCGCCCACCGGGGGACCGACGAACTCGTTGCCGACGATCTCCCCGGCCACGAGCCGCCCGTTGGCCTTCTCCAGGTGAGCGTCGGCGACGAGCCGAGGTACGGCGGTCTGGGCGGCGGTGTCGCGGAGGGTCTCGCCGATGCCGAGCAGGAACGCGGCGACGACGACCAGGGCGATGGTGGCCCCGCCCAGGGCCACTGCGGTGGCGAGGGTGGCCAGCACGACGACCCGGGCGGTGTCGGCGGCGACGAGCAGGGTACGGGCGCTGCGGCGGTCGGCGAGGGCACCGGCGAGCAGCCCGGAGACGAGCCAGGGCAGGAACTGAGCGGCGGCGACGGCGGCGACGGCCAGCGGGTCGTCGGTGAGTGCCGCGGCGAGTAGCGGGAACGCGGCGACGCGGATGCCGTCACCCAGGTTGGCCAGGGCGGCGGCGCTCCAGAACGTCCAGAACGGCCGCCCTAACGGGGCGCGATCGATCATGCGGCCGACCCTAGTGCAGGGTCGGTGGCCGGCGTGGTCCCGCGTCGCTGCCGCAACGGTGCGGGTCATGGCCGGAGGTGGGCGGTGAGCAGGGGTCCCCTGCTATGCACGAGGCGTTAGCAGGGGACCCCTCCTTACACCTCAGAGGGCGTTGTCGGCGATGACCTGGCGGTACCAGTGGGCGCTGCGCTTGAGGACGCGGCGCTGGGTGGCGTAGTCGACGTAGATCAGGCCCCAGCGCTGGTCGTAGCCCTCGGCCCACTCGAAGTTGTCGAGCAGCGACCAGACGTGGAAGCTCTCCAGCGGCACGCCGTCGGTGACGGCGCGGTGGGCGGCGGCGAGGTGGTCGCGCAGGAAGGTGACCCGGCCGGTGTCCTCGACGGTGCCGTCGGCGGCGAGTACGTCGGGGGTGGGCAGGCCGTTCTCGGTCACGGTGAGCGGGATGGGGCCGTAGTCGCGGGTGACCCGGGTCAGGATGTCGTACATGCCGTCGGGGTAGATCTGCTGCCACTCCGCTTCGGAGGTGGGCCAGCGGCTGACGGTGCCGCCGTTGGCGGTGACGTAGATCGGGGTGTAGTACTGCACGGCGAGCAGGTCGATGGGGGAGGAGATGATCTCCAGGTCGCCGTCGCGGATGCCGCGCACCATGCGGCTGTCCGGTCCGAGGTCGGCCAGGACGTCCTCCGGGTAGCTGCCCTTGAGGGCGGAGTCGAGGTAGAGGCGGTTCTCGTAGCCGTCGTAGAGGCGGGCGGCCTCGGCGGCGGCGGGGGAGTCGTCGGCGGGGTAGCAGGGGTGCAGGTTGAAGGCCGGGCCGATGCGGCCGGTGCTGCTGGTCTCGCGGAGTGCGCGGACCGCGAGGCCGTGGGCCAGCTGCAGGTGGTGGGCGACCAGGTAGGCGGCGTCGGGGTCGCGCAGGCCGGGGGCGTGGTGGCCGGTGAGGTAGCCGTTCTGCACCACGGTCTTGGGTTCGTTGATGGTCAGCCAGACCGGGACGCGGTCGCCGAGGGCGTCGAAGAGGATGGCGGCGTAGTCGGCGAAGCGCTGGGCGACGTCGCGGGACTCCCATCCGCCGGTGTTCTGCAGGGACTGGGGCAGGTCCCAGTGGAACAGGGTGGCCATCGGAGAGATGCCCCGGTCGTGCAGGCCGTCGACGAGGCGGCGATAGAAGTCGAGGCCGCGTTGGTTGGCGGGGCCGGTGCCGTCGGGCTGGATGCGCGGCCAGGAGATGGAGAACCGGTAGCTGCGCAGCCCCAGGTCGCGCATCAGATCGAGGTCGTCGGCGTAGCGGTGGTAGTGGTCGGCGGCGACGTCTCCGGTGTCGCCGTTGCGGATGCGCCCGGGTGCGTGGCTGAAGGTGTCCCAGACCGATTCGCCACGGCCGTCTTCCTTGGCGGCGCCCTCGATCTGGTAGGCGGAGGTGGCCGCGCCCCAGCCGAAGTTCTGTGGGAAGGGCAGCCGGACCGCTGGGCTGGTGTCCGGTGCGGTGCGGTCGGTGTCGCCGGGCTGGCAGCCGGCGAGGGTCGCGGCGCCGGCGGCCGCGGCGGTGGTGCCGATGGCGGCGCCGGCGGGGGTGACGGCCGTGGCCGAGAGCGCCGCGTGGCGCAGCAGGTCGCGCCGGGTGAGTATCGACATGAGTTCTCCTCGTGGATGGTTGACCGCCTGAGCCCTCGGGAGCGCTCCCAATACAGGGTAAAGGGTGGGCGGTGCTCGCCAAGGGCCGGATCGTCGCAGGTCGGGGCTGCCTTGGCGGCGGGGACGGCTGGGGGTGGGAAAGATGGCGCTGCCGGTCGGGCATCGGGTCGGCGGGACCGGGGTGCGCTGAGCTCCGCAGGGCGCGGACCGGGGTGGCGCGCCCGGGGCGGTCGGCGGGCGTCGCACGGTCGGCGGGCGGGTCGACTGCCGTTGCGGGGCGCGCGTGTGACGCGCGTCTGACCCGTCGGCCTCTTTTCCCATCGTGAACGGGGGTTTAGTGTGGGGACGGGGGAGGGCAACCCCCGTCCCCACTGTGTTGCGGTACACGCACGGGCGGATTTGGCGTCCCAGTCGTGCGTGTCGCGCGGGAGCCGGGCCACGCGAGTGGCTTGAGGTCCACCTCCCTCCACTGTGGTGGGGCGGCGGCTGACGGCGGTGTCCGGGCTGGCCCGCCGTCGGCCTCTGGTCTACTCCCCGGCGCTGTGGGCACAGCCCCGGGTGATCTTCTTTTTGGAACCTTGTCGATGGAAGCGCTCCCATCGACGTTGCTGCGACTGTAACGCCCGTCACGGCTTTGTGAAAGCCCCAAAACGAGATCGAAACAAGCCGGTGTTTCCGGAAGTTCCTGTGCTGGATCTGGGAGCGCTTCCATGGCAGACTGTCGATCGACCGCGTGGAGCCAGATACGCGTGAGTGCAGGTTGCCGAGGGCAGCCCGGCTTGTCCGGTACGGCGTCCTGATCGCAGCGGGGAGCAGCAGTCGTGCGACGGCGCCCCCGCCGCTCCCGGCCTCGTGCCGACAGAGAGACCACCATCCACTTGGCGCCTCGCGGACACCCTGTCGGCGTGGCGTCGCGCCGGGGCGGCACCGTCCCCGGCCTGTCCGAGGAGACACCGCGCAGATGAAGAATCTGGCAAGACGTCGGCGCATGGCGTGGCTCGCCGCCGCGGCGCTGGCGATCGGCGGGGTGACCGTCCCCGCTGCCGCCGCACAGGCCGCACCGGCCTGCGACGTGGTCTACGCGACGAACGACTGGAGCAACGGCTTCACCGCCAACGTCACCGTCAAGAATCTGGGTGACCCGATCACCGGCTGGACGCTGAAGTTCGCCTTCCCCGGCAACCAGCGCGTCACCCAGGGCTGGTCGGCCCGGTGGACCCAGAGCGGCAACGAGGTCACCGCCGTCAACGAGTCGTACAACGGCAACCTGGCCACCGGCGCCAGCACCACCATCGGCTTCAACGGCTCCTACAGCGGCAGCAACCCCAAGCCGACGTCCTTCTCGGTCAACGGGGTCACCTGCGGCGGCGTGCCGCAGCAGCCGCCGACGGTGAGCCTGTCGGTGCCCGCCGGCCCGTTCGTGGCCCCGGCCGACGTGCCGCTGACCGCCACGGCCAGCGACGCCGACGGCACCATCACCAAGGTCGAGTTCTACCGCAACGGGTTGCTGGTCAACACCGACACCACCGCCCCGTACGCGTACACGCTGGAGGACCTGCCGGCCGGTGCGTACACGGTGCAGGCGCGGGCGTACGACAACGCCAACCTCTCGGCGGTGGCCGAGCGGACCTTCACCGTCACCGCGGCCACCGGGCCGGCGCTGGTCGCCACCCCGTCCTCGGTCAGCGTGCCGGAGGGCGGCACCTCGACGTTCAACCTCAAGTTGGACCGGGCACCCACCTCGAACGTCGCGGTCAGCCTGGCCCGCACCGGTGACTCGGACATCAGCGTCACCCCGTCCACGCTCACGCTGACCCCGAGCAACTGGAGCACCGGCGTCACCGTGACCGTCGCGGCGGCGGAGGACGCCGACACCGTCGGCGGCACCGCCACCATCACCGCCTCGGCCACCGGCTACGCGCCACTGGCGATCACCGTCACCGAGATCGACAACGACGTGCCCGGCGGCGGCGACGGCGAGTACGTGGAGCGGTTCCTCGCCCAGTACGGCAAGATCAAGAACTCGGGCTACTTCAGCCCTGAGGGCGTGCCGTACCACTCGATCGAGACGCTGATCGTCGAGGCGCCGGACCACGGCCACCAGACCACCTCCGAGGCGTTCAGCTTCTGGCTGTGGCTGGAGGCCTACTACGGGCGGGTGACCCAGAACTGGGCGCCGTTCAACAACGCCTGGACCGTGATGGAGAAGTACATCATCCCGTCCTCGGCCGACCAGCCGACCGCCGGCGCCGCCGGTGACGCCAGCTACGCCGCCGAGCACGACCTGCCCAACCAGTACCCGTCGCAGTTGGACACGTCGGTCCCGGTGGGCCGCGACCCGCTGCGCTCGGAACTGCAGCAGACCTACGGCACCGGCGACATCTACGGCATGCACTGGCTGCTCGACGTCGACAACACCTACGGCTTCGGGCGCTGCGGCAACGGCACCACCCGGCCGGCCTACATCAACACCTTCCAGCGTGGCACCCAGGAGTCGGTCTGGGAGACCGTGCCGCAGCCGTCCTGCGACACGTTCCGCCACGGCGGCCAGTACGGCTACCTCGACCTGTTCGTCAAGGAGGCCAACGCACCGGCGCGGCAGTGGAAGTACACCAACGCCCCGGACGCCGACGCCCGTGCCGTGCAGGCCGCCTACTGGGCGCTGACCTGGGCCAAGGAGCAGAACAAGCAGGCCGACGTGGCGGCCACCGTGACCAAGGCCGCCAAGATGGGCGACTACCTGCGGTACGCCATGTTCGACAAGTACTTCAAGCGGATCGGCAACTGCGTCGGTGCCAGCCAGTGCCCCGCCGGTAGCGGCCGCGACTCCGCGCACTACCTGCTGTCCTGGTACTACGCCTGGGGCGGCGCGTACGACGCCGGCCAGAACTGGTCGTGGCGCATCGGTTCCAGCCACAGCCACTTCGGCTACCAGAACCCGTTCGCGGCGTGGGCGCTGACCAACGTCAACGAACTCAAGCCGCGCTCGTCCACGGCGGCGGCGGACTGGACCAACAGCCTCAACCGGCAGCTGGAGTTCTACACCTGGCTCCAGTCGGCCGAGGGTGGCATCGCCGGTGGCGCGACCAACAGCTGGGGCGGGCACTACGGCACGCCGCCGGCCGGGACGTCCACCTTCTACGGCATGTTCTACGACGAGGACCCGGTCTACAACGACCCGCCGTCGAACCAGTGGTTCGGCATGCAGGTCTGGTCGATGCAGCGCATCGCCGAGCTGTACCTGGTCAGCGGCAACGCCAAGGCCAAGGCGCTGCTGGACAAGTGGGTGCCGTGGGCGATCGCCAACACCACGGTGGGCACCAACTGGTCGATCCCGTCGGACATGCGCTGGACCGGACAGCCGACCACCTGGAACCCGAACAACCCGCAGCCGAACACCAACCTGCACGTCGAGGTGACGGTCAAGGGCCAGGACGTCGGCGTCGCCGCCGCCTACGCCCGTACGCTGATCGCGTACGCAGCGAAGTCGGGTAACGCCGCGGCGAAGACCACCGCCAAGGGGCTGCTGGACGCCCTGCACGCCAACAGCGACGCGCAGGGTGTCTCGACGGTGGAGAAGCGGGGCGACTACCGCCGCTTCGACGACGTCTACAACGCCTCCACCGGGCAGGGCCTCTACATCCCGCAGGGATGGACCGGCCGGATGCCCAACGGCGACGTCATCGCCCCGGGCAAGAGCTTCCTGGACATCCGGTCGTTCTACAAGAACGACCCGGCATGGCCCAAGGTCCAGGCCTACCTCGACGGTGGGCCGGAGCCGGAGTTCCGCTACCACCGGTTCTGGGCACAGGCGGACGTCGCCATGGCGTACGCCGACTACGGGAAGTTGTTCCCCAACGGCTGACCGAGACTCCTCCGGGTGGGCGGTGACCCACCCGGAGGCTTCGGCCGGGCCTCGGGGGTAGAGGCAGGTACCGGCCGAATGACGGCCTGACACCCACGGTCAGGCCGGGGTGGGTCGGCCCCTCTGGCCGACGCAGCGGAGCGGGTCGACCCACCCCACCGCCCCGATTCCGGGGGCGGGTACGCAGATCGCGGAAAAAAGTGACCGCCCCGGGATCACAACCCGGCCCGGGACGGAGTAACGTACATCACCGGAGAGGCCGCTCCCCCCGTGGCGGCCTCTCCCTTATTGTGCGGGCTCTTTACCGTCCGCCCCCACAGCGGCCTCCGCGCCCGCCTCCGGCACCACCGGGTGCCGCAGCCCCGGATGACCGGCCGGCAGCGACCGGCGGATCACCGCCCAACTCACCGCCAACGCCGCAGCCACCAACGGCCACGTCATCCCCACCCGGGCCGCCGCCAGACCCAACACCTGCCCGCTCAGATACAGCGGCACGAACACCGCCAGCCGCAACACGTAGGTCGCCGTCCAGACCCAACTGGCCCGCCCGTACGCCCGCAACAACGCCGGATCACGCCGCCACCGCCCCCGCTGACCCAACGCCGTACCCACCACCACACCCAGCAGCGGCCACCGCAGCACGATGCTGGCCGCCCACGCCAGGGCACTGGCACCGTTGGCCAGCAACTGCACGAGGAAGAAATCCTCGGCCCGCCCGGTACGCACCACCACCAGCGCGGCCACACAGACCGCCAACAACCCGATCACCACCGACCGGGGCCGATCCCCGCGCCGCAGCCGCCACCCGGCCACCACCGCCCCGGTCACCAGCGCCGCCGCCACCCCCACGCGCACCGACTGGCCGGCCACCAGCCACCCCAGCGTGAAGGCCACCGGAGGCACCGTGGCGTCGATCGCCCCCTGCCGCCCACCGAGCAGATCGGCCAGCGACTCCGGCCGCTGCACCGCCGCCGGGTCGCGTTCCGACGTACCGGTCACCCTCGCCTCCTTCACCTGCGCCCCAACCTATCCCCGCGACATCGGCGGGCCACCGGTCATCCGGCCCCACCGTGCCGCTAAGTTGTCCGGGTGCGCGTGACGCCCCGGGGTGGGACTGCGGTCTGGCTCGTCGTCCTGGCCCTCATCCAGGTGGCGGCCTTCATCGCCGTGTGGCGCCTGGCCCTCTACACCGGGCTCGGCCAATGGATCGACACCGTGGCCCTGACCGGCAACCGGATCGGCCGCGACCACATCCAGGAACCCGTCGACCACATCCTCAACGCCATGTCCGTGGTGTCCCTGCTCGCGGTCACCATCACCATCGGGTTCATCGCCCTCATCCGCGGCCGGATCGCCCTCGCCGTCGCCGCCACCGCGCTGATCGCCGGCGCCAACGTCACCACCCAACTGCTCAAGTACGGCCTGGCTCGCCCCGACTACGGCATCGACCCCGAACGCGCGTTCGTCGGCAACAGCCTGCCCAGCGGCCACACCACCGTCGCCGCCTCCGTGGCCGTCGCCCTGGTGCTGGTGCTGCCACCCCGGGTCCGCGCCCTCGGCGCGGTCATCGGCGCCACCTACGCCGCCGCCGCCGGAGTCGCCACCCTGTCGGCCGGCTGGCACCGCCCCAGCGACGCCGTCGCGGCGTACCTCGTCGTCGGCGTCTGGGCGGCCCTGGCCGGACTCCTGCTGCTGGTCACCCAACGCGAACAGGCCGAGGTGGAACCAGGCGACGCGCACCGGCTCACCGCCACCCTGCTCGGCGTCGGCGGCCTCCTGGTGATCGCCGGCTGCGCCCTGGCCCTCTGGTGGCTCATCGGCGTGCGCGGCACACCCCCGCAGGCACTCGGCCGCCGCCCCCTGTTCCTCGGGTACGCCGGCAGCGCCGCCGGCATCGTCGGCACCATGGGGGTCGTGATGGCACTGGTACTCGCCTCCGTGCACCGCATCGTCCCCCGCCACCAGGGCTGACCCGTGTCCACTGACTCGTTCGAGCCGGTCCGTGACGCCTTCGCCGCCGAGTGCACCCGGCTGGGCGAGGTGCTGACCACCCTCGACGACGCGGACCTGGCCCGCCCCACCGACTGCCCGCCCTGGAACCTGGCGCAGTTGCTGGCCCACGTCCACACCGGCGTCGGCCGCCTGGCCGACATGCTCGCCGACCCGGCACCCGCCCAGGCGCGGGTCGACGCCGCCGAGTACTTCGGCGCGGCCAAGTTCACCCCGCAGGTCGACGCCGACCGGATCGCCTCCGCGCAAGCCTCGGGAGACCTCGACAGCGCGCGTCGAGTGGCCGCCGAGTTCGACCGCGCCTGGCGGGCCACGGTGGCGGCCGTCGACGCGTACCCGCCGGACCGGGTGGTGCGCACCCGGCACGGTGACGCGATGACGGTGACCGAGTTCCTGCGTACCCGGGTGCTGGAAGTCGGGGTACACGGCCTGGACCTGGCCGCCGCCCTGGACCAACCGACCTGGCTGACCCCCGCCGCCGGGCGGGTGATCGCCGACCTGCTCACCGGTGGGCGGGACGTACCGGCGGAGCTGGGCTGGGATCGGCTGACCCTGATCGCCAAGGCCACCGGCCGCAGCCCGCGCAGCGCCGCCGAACAGGCACTGCTCGACAGCGCAGGGCTGCGGCTGCTCTCCTTCGGCCGGAGTTAGGTAGATTCAATCTACGTAGATTGAATCTACCTAGACTCTGTCTACATAGATGGCGGGTGGTCGTCTCCGGTCCGTATCAAGGCGCGAGGTGCTGAGTCAGCCGGCGGTAATCGTCGCTGCTCCGGGGGCCCAGCGAGTCAACCACTGCACGAAGGCAGCCGGGTCTCGCAGCTCAAGGTCACCGTCGGATTCCCATCTCAGCCAGTCGGGGCGGAGATATCCGATCACCGCCAACCGCACATCGTCGGGTCCGAGCAGTTCGAGCCAGAGATCAGGCCACTGCATCCAGTCCATGACCTCGGTGTCGGGCCGTAGTGCCAGTGCCGTCCCCAGTTGAGCCAGCGCCTCTGCGTCACGCAGGTCGGCGAGGACGGGACGACGACCACTCCGTTTGCGATGCGGTTCACCCGGCCCGGCCGAGTCGAAGATGCGCACCCAGGTGGTCCTCTCGAACGTCTCGGCCACCTCAGCAAGTAGATCGCTGGTCACGCTCGCCATTCTTGTCGCGCAGTGGCGCGAGAGCCGGAAGGAATAGACGAACTGCCGAATGGTCAGCACGGCCTCCCGCCAAAGCGTTACTCGGGGATGAGGTTGATCGGCAGGTCTCCGTCGCCGTACCGGTCCTTGCGGGTGAGGATCGAGGCGTCATGGTCGAAGCTGGCCAGGACGGTGGGGGCGAGGTCGATCCGGCCGGTGAACGTGCGCCAGTAACTCAGCTCCTGCCAGGAACCACCGGAGGTCGGCAGCACAACGCACGCGTCGAGGGCCAGGAGTCGGCGGAGCGCGGCACGGTCGTTTCGAGTCGTCGACGCGGCGAATGCCTCCGCTGCGGTGACGGCGTGACACCGAACCGGTTGCGATCCTCGATCACCTCGTGCAGCGGCTCGCCGACGTGCACCGAGCCGGCGACGTGGGCCAACAGTGCGGAACGGTCCAGGAGCAGCCGGACCAGCCGGTCGTCGTCGGGCGTCACGGCCGGCTGCCGGCCGGACCCGGCGCTCTCGTCCTATTCCGAAGCGGCGAAGGGCGGGGCGCCGGTCTCTGGCAGGGCCTGTGTTGCAGTCGGTGAGCGCTGTTCAATCCGAGTTGAGCCAGACGAGCACACCAGGGCCGTCCGGAGTGATCACCGGCAGCCATGCCTCGTCCGCCTCGCGGATCCGGCTCTCGTCCAGCCGCAGGGCGTGCGGCTTCTCGCTGTGTCCATCACATGCCCAGTAAGAGATGCCGCCGATGATCTGGCGGAGTCTGTTCCGCTCCTCGTCCGGCCACGAGTAGTTTCCCGTGCCAGCCCCACGGAAGTCCTTCTCGAACAACTGGCGAAGTGCGTCCAGAGCGTCGGCGCTTGCCACCGGAACGAGGAAGCCCTGTACCTGCCCCTGTCGGCACGCTGTACCGCCGTACTGATGCTGGTAGAACACGCCAGTCCGGGCCTCCACGACTGCATAGAGCCACCCGCCGGCCATGCCGTCGGGGTCCAGGAAGACGAAGTGCCGTCTGCTCATGGTGCCAGTCTTCCTGGCAACCGGTCGTATACCGAACGAGATTCCGACCAGGCGGAAACGAAACCAGGGTGGTGTCCCAGACAGCCTGGCCAATCAAGATCACGCTCGATTCACGATCGAGTGGTTCCCATCGCGCCAGGAGACCACTCGATCCTGGATCGAGCGTGATCATCTGTATGGACACCCCTTAACAACCAAAAGGCACGAACGAGCGAGGCGCGGTCAGGCGGGGGAGCGGGGTGCCGGGACGTGCGGGACGGCGGTACGCAGGTGGGCCAGGACGACCGGGTCGATGCGGCCGGGCACCAGTCGTTCCTCCAGGTTCTCCATCCCGGCCCAGGCGACCAGGGCGTCCTCCGGCTCGGTCGGGTCGGCCGGGTGCCCGAGGGCGGTGAGGAGTCCGGCCACCTCGGCGGCGAGGGCGCCGGCCAAGGTGAGCAGGGTGGCCGGGTCGGGGCGGCTGAACATGCGGGTGTGCAGCGCGAGCAGGCGTTCCAGTTCGGTGATCGGGTCGGGGTGGTCGTCGACGCGCAGGTCGATGGCGACGTCGCCGGTGCCGGCGTACCCGCTGCCTTCTCGGACGACGAGCAGGGCGGCGCTCTGCTGGCCGCGGCGGTCGCCGCCGGCGGTCTGGCCGGCGCGTAGCGCGGCGACCAGGCGTTGCGCGAAGGGTAGGTCGGTGCCGGTGAGCCAGGTGTCGCGTAGGGCGTCGATGACCTCGGGGCCGGTGAGGATGTTGCCCTGGGCGGCCCAGCCGTCGCCGGTCTGGCCGCCGGCCCAGTCGCGGCAGTGCGGGCCGGTCCAGGTGGCGCCGGGGCCGGTGGCGGCGACCACGCCGAGTTGCCGGTGGTCGCGTTCCGGGTCGGCGGCGACCAGGCCGGCGACGACGTGGGCGGCGGGTACGCCGGTGCGTAGCAGGGCCAGTCCCTGGGGGCGGTAGGCGAGGTTCACGTGTGCCTGGGTGGCGATCGCGCCGAGGTCGGCCTCGGCGGCCGGGACGAGTGCTCCGGCGGCCAGGAAGCGGCTGGCCACGACGATGCCGTGCGTGCGGCCGTCGGTGGAGCGGGCGACGAGCGAGAAGGTCACGACAGCCAGGTTAGCGCTGGTCAGGGCCGTGTTGCCGGTGCCGGACGCCGGGGTGTCAGAAGGGCGGGGCGGCCGGTTCGGGTGCCTTGTTGCGGGCGCGCAGGGAATCGGTGAGCGCGACCACGCCGAGCACCACGAGGACCAGCACCTGCGAGTAGACCGGTGGGTGGTGGGTGGCGATCGGTACGGCGGCGGTCAGCAGCAGCGCGGAGATCCAGCGGGGTGCGGAGACGCGGTGGAACACCTCGTACTCGAAGCGGGCCCGGCCGAGCAGGAACACCACCGGACCGCCGAGGATCATGACGATCCAGGCGGGTTCGGGGTGGTAGAGCGGGTGTTGGATGGCCAGTTCGTAGCCGACGGCGGTGGCGGTGAGCCCGATCACCATGACCAGGTGGGTGTCGGCGGCGGACCGGCCGATGCCGGCCGGTTGCCGGGCGCGGGCGACGGCCTCGCCGAGGATCTGACCGGCGCGCTGCACGTAGATGCGCCACAGCAGGATGGAGGTGGCCAGTGCCAGCGCGAACGCCAGGGTCTGTGACGGTGGGTAGGGGCCGTCGCTGTAGGAGAAACCGGCGACCAGCACGGTCTCGCCGAGGGCGATGAGGAAGAACTGTTGGTAGCGCTCGGCGAGGTGTTCGCTGGAGATGTCCCAGCGGGAGACCGTGGAGCGGCCCAGCCCGGGTACCGGGTAGCCGTACCGGCCGAGGACGTACTCCAGGCCCAGCGCGCTGGTCCAGAGGATCACCCGCAGGTTCACCGGCAGTGTCGCGCCGACGATCCACAGCACGCCGGAGGCGGTGAAGGTGATCGCGGTGCGGGCCTTCAGGGCCCGTTCGGGGGTGCCGTACGCGAGCAGGATCAGCGGGCGGGCGACCTGCGCCACCACGTACGCGACCGCGAAGGCCAGCCCGGTTGCGGTGATCGCCTGGGGGATCGCCACGCCCATCACCATGCTGCAGACCAGGGCGATCATGACGATCAGCTGCACCCCGCCGTGGTACGGGTCGTAGCGGCTGGTCGCCCAGGCGGTGTTCTGCCACAGCGCCCAGAGCGCGAGCAGCAACAGCAGTGTCTTCAGCCCGCCGGTCACCGGCGTCCACCCGGAGGCCCCGCCGGGTTCCAGCGCCAGGTCCTCGAACGAGCGGGCGGAGATGCGGGTGAGCGCGAACACGAAGACGAGGTCGAAGAAGAGTTCCAGGAACGTGGCCCGGCCCGGCTGGGACACCGGCGCCAGCCGACCGGCGAAACGCGTCACGGTCGGCCGCCCCGTACGCCGGTCCAGCTCATCCTGCTGTCGTAGCACCGTGCGAGGCAGCTCAGCGGGGTATTCCGGGAAGCCGACCAGATCTTGCTCGGCGGGTGCGGCAGCGGGCACCATCGACCGATGACGACGCGATGGGCAATGACGGTGCCGTTGGGCGCGATCCCGCTCGCCGACCACGCCGCGATGTACGCGGCCCTGGCCGACGCCGGTTTCACCGACGTGTGGTCCGCCGAGGTCAACGGCGCCGACGCGTTCACCCCACTGGCCCTCGCCGCAGCGTGGCAGCCCCGCCTGCGGCTGGGCACCGCGATCGCGCCGGTGTTCACCCGGGGGCCGGGCCTGCTGGCGATGAGCGCCGCCGCGCTCGCCGACGTCGCTCCCGGCCGGTTCGCCCTCGGCATCGGCGCGTCGTCGCCGGTGGTGGTCACCGACTGGAACGCGGTGGAGTTCACCGAGCCGCTGCGGCGGACCCGGGACGTGCTGGCGTTCCTGCGGGCCGCGTTGCGCGGGGAGACCGTCGACGGGGACTTCGACACCTTCGCGGTCCGCCGGTTCACGCTGGAACGGCCGCCGCTGGTGCCGCCGCCGCTGCTGCTGGCCGCGCTGCGCCCGGGCATGTTGCGGCTGGCCGCCGCCGAGGCCGACGGGGTGATCCTGAACTGGCTGGCCGCCACCGACGTGCCCCGGGCGGTGGCCGAGTTGGGCGAGCGGCGCCCGCAGTTCGACGTGGTCGCGCGGATCTTCGTCTGCCCGACCGAGGACGTCGACTACGCCCGCGCCCTGGGGCGGCGGATGATCACCAGCTATCTGACCGTGCCCGCGTACGCGGCGTTTCACCGCTGGCTCGGCCGCGAGGAGGCGTTGGAGGGCATGTGGCGGGCCTGGGCGGCCGGGGACCGGCGTGGCGCGCTGGCGGCGGTGCCGGACGAGGTGGTCGACGCGTTGATCGTGCACGGCTCACCCGAGCGGTGCCGGGCCCAGGTGCGCCGCTACACCGAGGCCGGGGTGGACGTACCGGTGCTGGCCCTGCTGCCCACGCCGGAGGTGCCCGCCGGGGACCCGGCGGCGCTGGCCACGCTGGTGGCCCGGCTCGGCCCCGACGCGGGTGCGGAGGCGGCGTGAACCTCACCGACCGGGTCGCGGTGATCACCGGCGCGGCCGGGGGGATCGGGGCGGCGTTGGCCCGCCGCTTCGCCGCCGAGGGCGCCGCCGCGCTGGTGCTGGCCGACGTCGATGGGGCCGCCGCCGACACCGTCGCGGCGTCGGTCGGTCCGCAGGCGTACGCGGTGACCGTCGATGTCACCGACGAGGATCAGGTGCGGGCCCTGGTCGCCGACGTGCAGGGCCGCCACGGCCGCATCGACGTGTTCTGCGCCAACGCCGGGGTGACCACCGGCGGGGGAGTGGAGGTCGACACCGCCGTCTGGGAGCGGGCCTGGCAGGTCAACGTGCTCGCGCATGTCTACGCGGCCCGGGCGGTGCTGCCGGCGATGGTGGCCCGGGGCAGCGGCTACCTGCTGCACACCTGCTCGGCGGCGGGGCTGCTGACGGCGGTCGGCGACGCACCGTACTCGGTGACCAAGCACGCCGCCGTCGGGTTCGCCGAGTGGCTCTCGGTGACCTACCGCGACCAGGGCATCCGGGTCAGTGCTCTGTGCCCGCAGGGCGTGGACACGCCGATGTTGGCCGACGGGCTGGCCGCCGGGCATCTGGGCGCCCGGGTGACGGCGGCCTCCGGTGTGGTGCTCAGCCCGGACGACGTGGCTGCGGCGGCGGTGGCCGGGATGGCCGAGGAGCGGTTCCTGATCCTGCCGCACCCCGAGGTGGCCGACTACGCCCGCCGTCGCGCCGAGGACCCCGACGGATGGCAGTCCGGGCTGCGCAAACTGGTGCGTCGGCTGCGGGCCGCCGACCGGTAGCGCCGCCCGAGGGTCACCGGTGCCAGCGCAACGGCCCCGGGTGCACCGACCAGAGTAGCCGTCGCCACCAGGACCGCCCGGCCCGCAACCGGCTCGTGTAGGCCCCGGCGGCCCCGGCGGCGGCATCGGCCTGTTCCTCGGTGACCGCACCGGGAGCGAAGCCGACCTGGTTGACCAGCCGGGCCAGGTCGTCGACGGCGACGTACGCCAGATTCGTCGGCCCGCCCTCGATATCCCCGGCCACGCCGATGGCCCCGGTCGTCCCGGTCCCGTGGCCGGACGCCTGCGCGATGTCGGCCCCGATTCCGGCGTCGGGTCCGCGTGCAGTGTCGGCCCTGAGTTCGGTGTCGGCCCTGGATTCGGTGTCGGTCAGGGCCTGGCGGGCGCGTGCGGCGACCTCGCTGGCGGACAGGTCGGCGGGCACCGGCTGCCCGGCCAGCCGCAACGCGTCGGTCAGCTCCCGCCAGGCGCCGACGATCCGCTGTCCGGGGTCACCCCGCGACAACCGGTCCCGGGTCTGTGCCCGCCGCAGCACCGCCAGTGTGGCCAGCACGCCCACCACCACGAGCAGCAGTCCACCGGTGGTTCCGGCGGCCAGCACCGACCTCGGCACCCCACCCGAGTGCTCAGGGCCGCCCGGGGCCGCCTGTGCGGGGGGCGAGGCGGCCGGTTCCAGCGTCGGCTCCGGCTGCTCCGAGGGTGGCGGGTCCTCCGGCTGGGGCCGGAAGTCCTCCTCCACCGGACGGGGCTCCTCGTCGGGGCGGGGCAGCGGATCGAACGACACCCACCCCAACCCCTCGAACAACACCTCCGGCCACGCGTACGCATCGGCGGCCCGCACCGGTCCGGTACCCGGCGCGGCGAACCCGACCACCACCCGCGTCGGCAACCCCGCCAACCGACCCAGCACCGCGAAGGAGGCGGCGAACTGTTCCGAGGTGCCGCGCTGCCCGCCGGCGTTACGCGGTCCGAAGAGGAAGAACCCCAGATTCGGGTACGCGTGCCCGCTGGGGGCGTCGGCGACCAGCCGGTAGTGCTCGGCGAGCCACTGCTCGATCGCCGCCGCCCGCGCGTACGGGGCGCCGTTCTCCTCCACCAGTTGGGCGGCCAACCGCCGTAGCTGCTCCGGCACTCCGTCGGCGACGTGCAGCACCCGTGCCACCTCGTCGCCCGCCGGTGTGTTCGCGGTGGCCAGCAGGTTCACATCCGGGCTCTCCCGCGCCGAGGTCACCGTGTACCGCAGTCCGGGGGAGAGCCCGTCGGGACGGATCAGGGTGCCGGTGGCCGGGTCGTACGCCACCCGGGCTCCGGACACCTCGACAGGTGTGGGGACTGCGGGCAGGAGCCGTCCGCTGAGTTCGCCGACGGTGATGTCCTGCCGAAGGGTGTCCACGGTGGTGTCCGGGGACGGGTCGGGGGCGGGCAGGATCCGTCCGGCGTTGCGGTAGGTGGCGCCGACGCGCCAGGTGACTCCGTCGTAGTCGCTGAGCACCGCCAACCGGATCCGCACCCCCTGCGGGGGCGCGGTGGCGTCGGCCCGCTCGGTGGACACCTGGAACAACTGCTGATCCGGGTTCAGTGCCCAGCCGGAGATGCGGATCAGCGGGTTCTCGTCCAGCGTCTGCACCTGCGGCGGCTCCACGTACCGGCGCGGGTCCACCGGCCGGGTGTCCACCAGTGCGGCCACCGCCGGGCCCAGCACCGCGGCCATCGCCACCACCACGGCGGTGCCGGCCGCCGAGGCGGCGGCCAACCGGAGTCGCACCCGGGCGCGTACCTCCGGGGCCAGAGCCGCCACCGGGTCGGGGCCGGCGGGCCGGGCGGAGACGGCCAGCCCGAGCGCGGCGACCGCCACCAGCGCCACCGTCGCGCCGATCGCCGGTGCGGCGTTGGGCCCCACCACGTAGACGGCACCGGCGTAGAGCAGCACCGGCGGCAGGTAGCCCAGCAGCACCCGCCCGGCCCGCACCGCCACCTCCGCCCCGGCCAGCCCGGTCAGCCACGCGGCGACCACCGGCAGCAGCACCGTGTCCGGGGTCGGTTCCACCGGGATCATCGCGGTCAACAACCGGGGGATCGCGTTGCGGGCGGCGTCGCCGACGATCTCCGCGAAACCGCCCGGAAGCTGCGCCCGGCCTGCCGACAGGTGCAGGCACCACGCGGTGTACCCGGCCATCGCCAGCACCGACACCGGCGCCACCAGCCACGACGGCAACCGCCGCGCCACCACGCTGACCAGCACCGACCCGAGCGCCGCACCGGCCACCAGCAGGGTCAGCAGCGTGTCGGCGTACA
This sequence comes from Micromonospora sp. NPDC003241, assembly GCF_053589795.1. NCBI lineage: Bacteria > Bacillati > Actinomycetota > Actinomycetes > Micromonosporales > Micromonosporaceae > Micromonospora > Micromonospora sp. NPDC003241. Next base: position 113,982 of record NZ_JBSFSO010000016.1, read on the forward strand.
CCCGGCCGAGCACCACCCCGGCCAGCGTGACCATGGTGACCAGGGCCAGCGGCACCGGCACGGCCCGCAGCCGGCTCACCACCGCCGTACCCCGTCCCACTCGGCGGCGAAGGCCGCGCCGTCGGCCGCGTCGACGACCACCAGCCCGGCCGCGTCCGGCGGCGTCGGCTCGGCCGCGCCGAAGACCCCGACCACCACCGACGGGTACGCCCCGCGCAGCGCGCCGACGTGCCCCAGGTCCTCGCGGCCACCGGGGCCGGTCAGGACGACCAGGGTGTCGCCGAGGCGGTCGCGGCGCAGCCGGGCCGCCGCCTGCTGCACCGTGCCCTCGGTCTGCAGTGACACCGCCGCCAACCGGTCCAGCGGCCCCACCGCACCGTCGTCCTCGACGTGGTCCGCCGGTGGTGCGGCGACGAAGAGCAGCACCACCGGCAGGTCCTCCCGGACGGCGGCGGCCACCACCGACGCCGCCGCCTCACACGCCGACTCGAACGACTCGGCGACCCCGTCCACGCGGTCCGGATGGGCGGCGAGGCGGTTGTCGACCAGCACCACGATTCGCGGCAGGCTGGTGTCCACGTTCTCCCGCACCATCAGCTCGCCCACCCGGGCGCTGGTGCGCCAGTGCACCCGCCGCAACTCGTCGCCGACCACGTACTCCCGCAACGAGTCGAAGGTGATCGAGCCGTGCGGGACGGCGTCGACGCGTCCGTCCAGGCTGCGCCCGGCGCCGGTGGGCACCGCCGACAGCGGGTGGATCCGTGGGTGCACCCAGACCGGCACGCTGTCGCCGTAGGAGCGGGCCAGCACCACCAGACCCAGCGGATCACGGCGGGTGACGCGCAGCGGCCCGACCGGCACCACCCCCCGCCGTACCGTCGGGACGTCGTAGCGGACCACGGTGTCCGTGCCGGGGCGCAGCCGCAGCACCGGCACCGGCACCACCTGGTCACCGCAGCGGTCGGTGGCCAGCAGGTTCGCCGCACCCCACCGCCCCGCGTTGCGGACCGTCACCGTCATCGCCGCCGGGTCACCTCGACCCACCCGGTCCGGGTCCGCCTCCCGCCGTACCTCCAGTCGCGGCCGCCGGGCGGCGGTCACCGTCGCGACCGCGACCGCGCCGCCCGCCGCCACGCCGAGCAGCGTCAACTCCGGGTACGCGAACCGGAAACCGGCACCGGCCAGCACGACCGCAGCCACCAGCAGCCCGATTCCCCGGGCGGTGATCCACACGACAGACGCCCGGCGGTCAGGGAGTCGCCGGGGCAGGCTGCCCCGACGGCAGCGGCACCGGCACCGAGGCGACGGACTGACGCAACACGTCGGCGGCGGTCACGCCACGCACCTGGGCGTCCGGGGTGAGCAGCAGCCGGTGCGCGAACACCGGCTCGGTCAACGTCTTGAGGTCCTCCGGCATGATCCAGCCCCGACCGTCGATCAACGCGTACGCGCACGCCGCCCGCGTCAACGCGATCACCCCACGCGGGCTCACCCCCACCCGCACCTGCGGATGCGTACGCGTGGCAGCCGCCAACCGCACCGCATACGCGTAGAGCGGCTCGGCGATGTGCACCCGGCGGGCCATCCGCACCATCTCGCCCAGGGTGGCGGTGTCGGTGACCGCCGCGAGCGCCTCGGGGGACCGCACCGTCGCCCCGCGCAGCACCTCCACCTCCACCGACTCGTCCGGATACCCCACCGACAACTTCACCAGGAACCGGTCCAACTGCGCCTCCGGCAACCGGTACGTGCCGTCCATCTCCACCGGATTCTGCGTGGCCACCACCAGGAACGGCTGCGGCACCGGATGCCGGACCCCGTCGACGGTGACCGTGCGTTCCTCCATCACCTCCAGCAACGCCGACTGCGTCTTCGGCGACGCCCGGTTGATCTCGTCAGCGATCACGATGTTGGCGAACACCGGCCCCGGATGGAACTCGAACCCCCGGGTCGCCTGGTTGAAGATCGTCACCCCGGACACGTCCGACGGCAACAGGTCCGGCGTGAACTGGATCCGCCGCCACTGCCCCTTCACCGTCGCCGCGATCGCCCGCGCCAACGTCGTCTTACCCACCCCCGGCACGTCCTCCAACAGCACGTGCCCCTGCGCGAACAGAGCGGTCAGCGCCAGCCGCACCACCTGCGGCTTACCCAGCACCACCGAGTTGACGTTCTCGGCCAGCCGCGCGGCGAGGGCGGCGAAACCCTGCACCTCCTGCTGGGTGAGCGGTTCGTGGCTGTTCACGGTGGTGCTCCTCGGCCGAATTGGATCAGCAGGTGGGCAGGACGGCGATGTCGTCCCCACCCTCCAGGTTGAGCCAGGCCCAGGGGATGTAGTTACGTCCGCTGTACTCGACCTGCACCCACCAGGTGCTGCGCTTGTCGTTGTTGTAGATGTAGGCGTACACCTCTTCGCCCCGCACCCGGCAGTACGCCTTCAACCGGTTACCCGGCCGCGCCCACCCGGCCTGCCGGTCGTTGTCCTGCCGCGGCACCGAGAAGATCTCGTTGCCGTTGCGGCCCTCGCGGTCCCGATCGCAGTACGTCCGCTGCTCGGGCTCCGGGCCGTTGTTGCAGGTGGCGATCCCGAACAACGCATCCGTCTCCTGCGCCCGACGGGCCGTACCCTCACCGGCCGCGTTCGTCGCCGTCACCGTGAACGTGTAGTCCGTCCCCGGCGACAGGCCGTTCATCGTGATGCTGGAACAGGGACCACTGCGCGCCGTCTGACCCGACCGGGCCAGGGTGCACGTCGCCTGCCCGCCACCGGCGTCCACGGTGAACGTCACCGTCGCCGACGTCGCGGTCGCCGACGACCCGGTCACCGTCACCCGGGGCCGCGCCACCGTCCGCGCCGTCGTCGTGGCCTGCGGACCTTCACCCGCCTCGTTGACCGCCCGCACCCGCACCGTCACGTTCTGTCCGTCACCCAGGTCACCGACCGTGGTCTGCGTGTCGGTCACCTCGGTACGCCGCTCACCCACCTCCACCACGTACCCGCTCACCGGCCGACCGTTGGCCGCCGCCGGTGCCCACTGCACCGACACCGTCCCCGACCGGTCCCCGACCGTGCCGGCCCGCAACTCCACCGGCTCACCCGGCACCGTGAACGGCACCACCGTCTCGCTGACCGGCGACGACTCCGACGCCGCACCCTTGTCGTTGACCGCCACCACCGTGAACGCGTACTGCGTGCCGTACTCCAACTCACCGGCCTTGACCACCAGCTCCTCACCGGTCGCCTCACCGACCGGGGCGTTGGTCCCCGCCGACATCGCCGTCACCGCGTACCGGGCGATCCGATTGCCCTGCCCGTTCGCCGCCGGCCAGCTCACCACCACCGTGCCGTCCGCGCGGGCCTGCGCCGACACACTGGCCGGCGCGTCCGGCACCGCCGCCGTCGGCGTCACCGGATTACTGGTCCGCGTCGGACCCGCACCCTCGGCGTTGACCGCGTGCACCGTGAACCGGTACGTCTCCCCGTTGGTCAACTCCTTGATCTGCACCGACCGCTGGTTCGCGCCCACCTCACGACGTTGCCCGGCGCCCTCCACCACATACCGGATGATCTCCGCGCCGTTGGCCGGCGCCGGCCGCCAACTCACCCGCGCCTGCGCGTTCCCGGCCGCCGCGCTCACGTTGCGCGGCGCACCCGGCTTACCCACCTGCGGCTTCTTCGGCGGCGGAGGCGGCGGCGGAGGCTCCGCCGGCGGATCACCACCGAGCACGTCGTTGGCGTACTTGTCGACCTCCCGCACCAGGTGCGAATCGTCCACCACGCGGGCCGTCGCCGCCTCCGGCGCGTTGATGAACAGGTGGTTCTCCCGTACCTCCAGGTCCAGCGGCCCCCGCCACCGACCCCGGATGGTGTCCACCAACGTGCCTGCCGCGTCGAACGCGTACACCGTGCCCGACGCCTCGTCCGCACAGTAGAACCGGCCCGCCCAGGCCACCGCCGGACTCAACCGGTCACCGTCACCCGGCACCGTGAACGAGCGCACCTCACCGGCGTCGGTGATCGCGTGCACCTGCCGCTGCCCGGCCACCGTCACCGGCACCACCGGCCCACTCGTGCGCACCGGCATCGTGCCCGGCCCGGTCAACGTCTGCGCCAACGCGGTCCGCCGCGTCTCACCCCGCACCACCGTCACCAACGCCCCGGCCGTACGGTCCAGCACCGCGACACCGTCGTCCAGCGTGGAGACCACCAACTCGTGACTTGGCCCCGCCACGTCGTACGTCTCCACCCGCTGCGGCCCCACCTGCGCGTTCCCGGCCGACTTGGACGGCAGCACCGCCGGGGTGATCGCCGAGACCGTGCCCTCCGCCGGCACCGCGATCCACAACCGACCCTTACCGTCGAACGCGCCACCGGTGATCCCCGGTGGATACCGCACCGGCTCACCCACCGGCGCCAACGACCGAGGATCCAACTGGCGCACCACACCCTGCACCGCGTCCACCACGAACGCCGCGTCCTCGTGCAACGCCACACTCACACCCAGCCCCGGCGCCGTCGGCGTGGTCGCCGTGATCTGCAACGTCGCCAGGTCCAACGCGCTGATCTGACCGGTGTGCAGATCCCGCAGCACCAACACCCGGTCCGTCTGCGTGACCTGCATCGGATGCCGCCGACCCGCCGGCACCTCCACCCGCGTGTCCACCCGCGCGGTCACCCCGTTGACCCGCGCCAACTCACTACGCGCCGAACTCCACAACCACGAACTCGCGTCGAAACTGGCCACCGCGTTGTCCGCCGACCCCAGACCCAGCACGGTCAGGCCCATCGACGCCAGCAACGCCAGCACCGTCCCCACAGTGACCAGACCACCGCGCACCCGCGACCGGGATCGGGCGGTACGGGTCGGAACGGCCTCGTCGGTGCTCGCCACAACCGGCTGCCTCTCGTATCGTCCTGGCCGGTGGCGCCCCCAGACGGCGACCCCTCCCCTGAACCGGGAGCCATCATATGGTCACGCCACGCACCCCGGGAACCCACACCGTCCGCCGATGAACACCCAGCGTGGCGTGTCGTCGGCGTGTCCCGCCCCGACTGTCCCACCAGGACCCGCCCGCCCACCGACCGTGAGCGACGCTCAGTTCTGACCCGCGCCCGACTCCCGCGTCGTACACACCTGACTGGACGTCGCGAACTCGTTCGTCCCGTATACCGCCAACACCGTGAAGCAGTAGTCCACTCGCGAATTCAACCCGTTCACCGTGTAACTGGTCTGCCCCTGACCCACCGTGGCCAGCACCCCCAACGCCTGCCCGGCCCGCCCACCGGCCACCATGAACGGCACCAACCCGTCCGACGGATCGGTCCACGTCAACCTGATCGTGGCCGCATCATCGCGCAACTCCAACCCGGTCGGCGGCGGACCCGGATCCGCCGCCGCCGACTCGGCAGGCGCCGTCGGCGACGCCGCCTGCCGGTCGTTCATGATCAACACCCCGAGCCCGATCACCGCGACCAGCGCCACCACCACGGCCACGATCGCCACCACGATCGCCGCCCGATTCCGCCCCGACCCCGACTGCGCCACCGGGAACGCCATGCCTCCCGCCGACGCGGACTGCCCCCCACCCGGCTGCCCCCAGGCCTGTGGCGGGTACGCGGCGCTCTGCCCTGGTGGGTATGTCGCCTGCCCGGCCGGGTCGTACGGCTGCTGCCCACCAGCCGCCTGCGGATGCTGCTGGTGCGGGTACTGGTAGGGCTGATGCTGGGTGGGTTCGCCTCCGGAACCGTGACCAGCCGTGCCCGCTGTCGGCGCGGTGCTGGTACCCGGGTAGCCGGGCGGCCCGTAGCCCGTCGGAGGGCTGCTTGCCGGGGCGTAGCCGGAACCGCTGGCCGGTGGGCTGCTGGCGGGGGCGAACCCGGAGCTGCTGGTCGGGGCGTATCCGGGCCCACTCGTCGGTGGGCTGCTGGTCGGGGCGTACCCGGGTCCGCTCACCGGTGGGCTGGTAGTGGGGTTGTACCCAGGTCCGCTCGCCGGTGGGCTGCTGGCGGGAGCCCATCCGGGTCCGCTGATCGGTGGGCTGCTGGTGGGGGAGTGGCTCAGACCATGGGCCGGCGGACTGCTGGCGGAAGCGAACCCCGGTCCGCTCGCCGGTGTGCTGCTGGTGGGGGTGTACCCGGGGCCACTTGCTGGCGGGCTGCTTGTCGGGGCGAATCCGGACCCACCTGCCGGTGGAGTGCTGGTCGGGGCGTAACCCGGTGGGTCGCTGGCGGGGACGTGGCCGGGTGGGCCGCTGACGGGCCCCGGGGCGGTCGGTCCGCCGGTCGCCGGGTAGCCGGTCTGCGGGTAGCCAGACTGCTCGACAGCGGGGGTGTAGCTGAAGGGCCCGCCAGGCGGCGGGTAGGTCGGTGCTCCGCTGGCCGGGGGGTAGCCAGGTGAGCCACCGGTCGCCGGATAGTCGGCCGGTGAATGGTCGGCTGGGCCGTGGAGCGTCGCGTCGCCGGTCGTCCCACTGAAGCCCGGATAGCCGGGCGGTCCGCTGGCGGGCGGATGAGCGAGGGGTGCGGAGCTGAGCGACGGGTAGCCGGTCGGCCCGCTGGTTGGACCCGGCTGGGGCAGAGGCGCGGTCAGATCCTGCGGCCCGGACGTCGAGCTCGTGGCGGGCATGCCGGGGAATCCCGGTGCCGGCGGCTGATGGGTCGAACCGGGGTAGGGGGGAGGCGGCGCGTTCACGGGCGCCCAACTGCTCGGCGCACCGCTGGTGGGTGGCGCGCCGACCGGCGGTGCACCAGCCGATAGCGCACTCGTCAGCGGCGCACTGCTCGGTGAGGTGCTCACCGGTGGCGGGATGACGGGGAGCACGCTGGTCGGCGGCGCGCTCGTCGGTGCTCCACTGGTCGGTGGTGCGCTGATCGACGGACTGCTGTTTGGTGGTCCGCTCACCGGTGGTGCGCTGATCTGCGGATTGTTGCTTGGCGGTCCGCCGGTAAACGGACTGTTCGTCTGGACCGCACTCGTCGATGGTGAGGGCGGTCCGCTGGCTGGCGCTCCGCTTACCGGGGCGTCGTTCGGCGGAGCGTCGTCCGGGCTCGCGTCCGAGGCTGGCGAAGCGGTCTCTGGGAAGCGGCGAGCCCGTGCTGCCTCCTCGGCCAACAGCGGGCCGATCTGCTGAACCCGAACGGTCGGGCGCGTCCACTGCGGCCCACCGGGCGAGCCGTTCCCCTCCGGCGTCGCCTGCCCGTCGGGCGACGTCTGCCCATCGGGTTGCCTCTGCCCGTCGGGCGACCTCTCCTTGTCCAACGCCCCCGGCCCGACCGGCGTCCTCGGCTCGGCTGGCCCTCCTACCAGGGCCGAATTGTCGACCTCGCCTGGTGCGCCTGACGATGCCGATGTCACCGGCTCGGTTGCCACCGCTTTTGGTTCGGTTGGCGCCGCTGACTTGCTTGACGGGGCCGAGTCGGCATCGTCCGGCGTCGAGGCGTCGGGTGCCGGCGGTGTCCGGAGAACGCTCGTCTCCTCGTCGGCCTCCACGGGCCGAAGGCGCGCCGTCGGTGCGGCGGACGTTGCCGGGTCGGGAACGGTGGTCGGTACCGGCGGTGGTGGAGCCTCGCTCTCGTGGACCGGCAGCCTCAGCGCGATGGTCGGCTCGGCTGGCTCGGGCGACGCGACTGGGAGAGCAGCCTGGTCGTGGAGGGCCGTCCGGGCCAGCGGCACCGTTGGAGGCTCCGGCACGACCGGAGGCGGCGGTATGCGCGGCGGTCCAGGCACGACCGGTGGTGCCGGCGGCATGCCAGGGGCATGCGAGCCCGGTACGGCGCGCGGGTGCGGCACGGCAGGCGCCGGTGGTGCCGAGGCCGGGGCGGACGAGCCAGCGGCACCCTCGCCGAAAGTGGAAGTCGACTGGCGGAAGGATCCGGCGGCGGTCGACGCGTCGTGCGGCTTCCAGGCGGTCGACAGCACCGCCAGCGAGATCGTCGGCTCGTTCAGGACCCCGTGCGTCGGCGTGGGCGCCGGTTCCGGCTGGCGAGGTGCGGGCACCGCTGGCTGCGGAGCCGGAGCAGCGTCGCCGAGATACTCGCGCGCTGTGCGTACCGCCGGATGGTCGGCACCGAGCACCGCGGGGCCGGCAGCGGCCACGCGCGTGTAGTTGCGGCGGGCCTCGTGGCGGTTGCCTAGTTCGTCCGCGACGGACCCCAGCTCGAAGGCCAACGCCAACATCAACGGGTCGGCATGCGGCCACCGCCGCTCCCCGGCCGCGAACGCCTCCTCCAACACCCGCCGCGCCGCGCTCGGATCGTCGGCCTCCCGGTGCAGCCTCGCCAACAGGTGCGCGGTGCTCAGCGCGTCCGGATGATCCTTGCCGAGCGACGGTGGCACGGACTCGACCACGTCGGTGAGCAGCTCACGGGCGGCGGCGAGATTGCCCGCGCCGCGCAGCGCCAGAGCCCGCTGCTGGGCGACGGCCAAGGGAGAGGCTTGGGACACACCGCCATGCTGCCGGGTGCGGGTACCGCGACGCCAGCCGGACCCGCACCGACAGGCCCGCCAGGGCTGGTCAGAACGGCCGGAATCGGCCTCGGGATGCTGATGTGCATGATCCACCGGCGGCGTGTACAGTAACTCCCCGTGCGGCCCGCTGGGCGGCCTCCTGGTGATGGATCACCGAGGTCGACACGGTAGGCTGGACATAGCAAGTCCGGGTGGCGGAATGGCAGACGCGCTAGCTTGAGGTGCTAGTGCCCGTATAGGGCGTGGGGGTTCAAGTCCCCCCTCGGACACAAAAACGCGGCGTTTGCGCCCAGTTCTACGTGCTGGTGGTCAAGCATGCTTGACCACGCGAATCTTCTCTTCTTCACGGTGGCTGCTCGGTTGGTTCCGGGTGGTGGTGGCCGTGGTTGACACCTCGACAGGCCCGGTGATTCCACCGGTGGTCCTGTCCGACCTGGGGCCGGCGGCCGAGCGCTCGACGAGCGGCGGGTTGCGTCGTGGTCCGTTGCCGATCTCGTCGCTGCCGGAGCCGCGTCCGAGTACCCGCGTCTACGGTGTGGCTGCGCTGGAGGGCAGTGGCCGGCTGCGGGACCGGTTCGTGGTGGGTGCCCTGGGGTGGCGGCCGGGTACCCGGTTGGACATTCGGGAGCGCGCCGGGATGGTCGTGGTGCGCGGTGATGATCAGGGTGTGTTCCGGCTGACCGGTCAGGGGCATGTACGTCTTCCCGCGGCGGTGCGGCATTGGTGCGCTCTGACGCCGGGCGACCGGCTCCTTCTGGTGGCGGATCCACCGGTGGGGCTGCTGCTGGTGTGTCCGGTGGCGACGCTGGACGAGATCGTCACTCAGGCCCATGCCGCTGTGCTGGCTGGTGGTGTGTCGTGAGTGGTGCGAGTCGAGCCGAGCTGGACGCGGCGCGGTTGTTGTTGGCGCGGATGGGCATCTCGGCGGCGGACCTCGTGGGAGCACCGGCGGACCGTCCATTGGCGCCGACGTTCGCGGAGTATGTGCCGGTCGTGTCGGCGGCGGTCAGTGTCGGGACGCGGCGGGCGTATGGCTCGTACTGGAAGCGGGTGGTGGAGCAGTGGGGGCAGCGTCGGCTGGATGAGCCGACGCCGTCGGAGATCGAGCAGCTCGGCGAGTACGTCAAGGCACATGTGGTGGCCCGCCGTAATGCGCGGGGTGGGCGTAGTGCGGTGGAACATCTGATCGCGGCGTTGCGGTGCCTGTACAAGCGGGCGGTAGCCGACGGCTACATTGCGGCGGCGGATGATCCTGCGGCGAAGGTGGCCAAGCCGCGTCGGTTGCCGAGTACTCGGCGGGCGGTGGCGGATGCCCGGTTGGCGGAGATCAACGAGGTCGCGGCCAGTACCGGGGATGATCCGGTGTTGGACAGTCTGCTGTTGCGGTTGCATACGGAGACGGCGTGTCGGCGGGGTGGGGCGTTGGCGTTGCGGCCGGTGGACCTTGATCCGGAGCAGTGCCTGATCCTGCTGCGGGAGAAAGGCGACACGACGCGGTGGCAGCCGGTGTCCCCGACGCTGATGCGGCACCTCCATCGGCACGTCACCGACCGACACGCCCCGCCTGCGGGGCAGTTGCTGCGGTACCGCGACGGGCGGCCGATCAGCCGACGGCGTTACGACCATCTGTGGGTGCGGATCGGTGAGCACCTGCCGTGGGTGTATGTGCAGCAGATCAGCACCCACTGGCTGCGCCACACCACGTTGACGTGGGTGGAACGCAACTTCGGCTACGCGGTAGCCCGCGAGTACGCCGGCCACTCCGACAGCGGCAGCAGCGCCGGTACGACGGCCACCTACGTGCGGGCAACGCTGCACGAGGTGGCACGCGCCCTGGCGGCGTTGACCAACGAGCCGCACCCTCTCGCTTGACCTGCACACAGTGCGGGTGCTGGTAGACGAAGGCTTGGTCTACGTGGTGCCCGGCAAAGGCACGTTCGTCAAGCCGAAGGCGCAAAAGCCGTCGACGCCACTTCCGCGCTGCTGTGGCGGTGTCTGCCGAGTGCCGGGCCTTGACGCGAAAGCCGTGTCCGACCAAAGGCCATTTCATGGAGAGTCGGCGGTACCTGGTCACCAATGGTCGGTGGTGCGAGGAGAGGATCTTGGCGAGGGAAGTGAATGAAATCAGCGTTGATGATCTTCATCGGCCCAGGTCAGGAAGTCTGTTCCCCGCGCACGCGGGGTTGATCCGTACACCGGCAGTTCCTGGCCGCCGTTGTAGCCCTGTTCCCCGCGCACGCGGGGTTGATCCCGTCAACCTCCCCGCCTACCGGGCCGTCGCCGCCTGTTCCCCGCGCACGCGGGGTTGATCCCGTAATACCCCGGGCCCCGGGACCGCCGCGCGGCTGTTCCCCGCGCACGCGGGGTTGATCCCGCAGGAAGCCGGACGGCGCTCCCGACGCTGTGCTGTTCCCCGCGCACGCGGGGTTGATCCCACCCCGGCGTGCTGTCCATCTGGATCGCCCGCCTGTTCCCCGCGCACGCGGGGTTGATCCGAACTTGGTGAGGTCGGCGCCCTGGCAGGCGGCCTGTTCCCCGCGCACGCGGGGGTGATCCCGAGCTGTCCAAGAAGAGCGTCATCGACCAGGCCTGTTCCCTGCGCACGCGGGGGTGATCCCAAGACGACGTGGAAGGTCGCCGGACAGAAGTCCTGTTCCCCGCGCGCGGGGGTGATCCCGCGTCCGCGCCGGCAGGTCCGGTGTTGGCTGCCTGTTCCCCGCGTACGCCGGAGTGATCCCGTGTCCGTCTCCCGGTAGTCGTCGAACTGCCGCTGTTCCCCGCGTACGCGGGGGTGATCCGGGCGGACACGGCGACCCGTCCGGACGGTCCGCCTGTTCCCCGCGCGCTTGCGGGGGTGATCCGAGGACCGCGACGGGGTGAGCCGCGCAATGGGAGGGACCAGGACGCCTGAGATTCGTGGCCAGGCAGCAAGCCGCAGCAAGATCATTGTGCACAGATCTGGCACAACTGAGGCCGGAAAGCCCTGTAAACGTCAAGAGTCGATGAAGGTTGCCGCCCTGGTCAGAGGCCAGAAGTGCCCGAATCGGACCGACTTGTTGGCGGCAATCGGTGTCAGGGGTTCAAATCTCCTCAGCTCCACCACAGAGCCGCGGGTCAAGGGCGAGTTCTTGATCATCCGAGAACCCGCCCTGATCACTTGGCCGTCATTTGACCGGCGGACGGAGCCCCAGACCGTGACACGTGGCGGGCAGACTCAAGCCAGACGGGTGGGATGGGCGACAGCGGCAGCCCGGACAGAGCGTCACGCGGTGGCCAGCTGTCCAGGGATTGCATGACGCGCCACCGCAGCGACCTGGGAAATCAACCGGGACGTGCGACGCTGGTGGCGCTCCAGAACCCCGGAAGCTGTTCGCGGAACGTGCGACGGCAGCCCTGCGTCGGGCATACCGGACGGCGTACAAGGACCCGCACTACTGCCGGCCGGGCATTGACCGGCACGTCTGCCAGAGTCCGCTGGTGATACCCGTGCACCCGGCCCGTCACCGCCTCGCAGCCCGGACTTGCCGCAGTCCCTTCAGGAATCCGAGCCCGCACCAGGATCCGCTCGCCCTCGTCCGTGACCTCATCGATTGCGTCGGACGCAAGCGGGGCATCGTCACCGACACCCTCGGCCTGCTCCTCGCCGTCGCCGTCACCGCCGCCAGCATCAGCGACAACACCATCGGCATCAACCTGCTCGACCAGGCCAAAGCCGCCCACCCCGCCCTGGCCAAGACCTGGGTCGACGCCGGCTTCAAGAACAAGGTCATCGAACACGGCGCCACCCTCGGCATCGACGTCGAAGTCGTCAGCAAGGACCCGAACATCCGAGGATTCTCTGTGGTCAAACGCCGCTGGATCGTCGAACGCACCCTCGGCTGGATCATGCACCACCGCCGGCTGGCCCGCGACTACGAAGCCCTACCCGACAACTCCGCCAGCATGATCCGCATCGCGATGATCGACAACCTCACCAAACGCGTCACCAACGAACCCACCCCAACCTGGCGAGACATCTGAAGGTGGCATCACTCGCAAAATACGTGAATCAGACGCCCTCTTAGCAAGTGAAGACGTGCCTTCCTGAGTGGAGGTGTGAGCGGTTTGGTGAGCAATGGCATGATGCGGCCTAGAGGAAGCGGGGCCGAGGAGCGGGCAACCGGGGGTGCCAGTGCGTGAGGTCGTCTATCTGTCTACGGGTAAGCTCAACGAGTTCGTGCCGGAGCCGCGCCGCGCGCTGCCCAACGTCAAGGTGCACGCTGGCGGATCCCTCGCCGGGATTGAGATGGCCATTCCCGCGCCGGACAGCGCGCGGGAGGTGCGGCGTCACCTCAAGCGGGTTGAAAAGCGAATGGCGCGTGACACACCTTGGCACACCGAGCCTGGTCTCACTCCAGGCCGCTGGGTGAGGTTCGAGGCGGCATTGGACTGGGTGACGCTCCGCGGCAGATACCAGGATCTGGTGCTGTTTGTAGACCCAGAGCACCCCCTCAGATCCAGCTCACGGCGGCTGCTGCTGCACGGCTCGGCCCGGCACTTGCGGGGCCGCCCACCGGTCCAGGTCGACGGCCCCGCCCTGACTGGTTTGGACGGCCCCGGCCACAGCGCGGGCACGATCTTTGTCACCGAGGCCGGGCACGTCGTTAGCGCACTGGCACCGGATCCGCTCGAGACACCGAGTGGGCCGCTACCCCAGGCTGGTATCCGGGACCTGCTCGCGGCCCTAGACGCCCAGCGCCTCGAGGTTGACACGGCCGCCGTGGTGACCGGCCTGGCCCGGGTCAGCGCCCTGCTGCCAGCGGCCGCTGATGACGCGGGTTGTTTGGTGGCGAGCCCGCTGATCGTGGAATACGTCAACTAGTTCGCTGGAGGCCACCATGGAGGACCGGACCGACGCGCTCGAAGGCCTGCCCCTGGAGGCTGGGCAAGTGCGTGCCGCCCTGACCCAGGGTTTTGTCGGCCTGCTCGACCTGGATGATCTCCCGGAGCTTCCCCCGACGCAGCGCGAGCGGGTCTTCCTCACCCGGGCGCTGGCCGCCAGAGCGGTGCAGCTTGTCTCGGACTGCACCGCGGCGCAGGCGGCGCAGGCGGTCACCGCCGGGGCCGGCGACCATGGTTTCGACGCCGTGTTCGTCTCGCCGGCGACAGCCGAGATCTGGCTGATTGAGGCGAAGTGGAGCGACCAGGCAACCGCCCAGTTTACTGCCCCTGCCATCCGGCAGATGCTGCACCGTCTTCAGCAGGTTGTCACACTTGGGCATGACCGGATCGACGCGGTGCTTGACGCGCCGACCGCACGGATTCACCTGGTGCTGGCGGTCCTCGGCAACGACGGCCTCTCGCCCGAAGGGCATAATCTGTTGACCGAGACTGCGGCGGACTTTAACCGGTTTGGTGAGCTGCTCGACTTCCGGGTTCTCGGTGTCGCCGATTTTCATGCCGCCGCGCGACGGGACGTACTGCCAGCGCCGGTCTCGGTCACCGCCACGCTCTCCGGCGGCTGGCACTTGAACTCCACTCCATACCAGGCGTATATGGGTGCGGTGGCCGCCGACGAGGTGGCCGGGTGGTATGAGCAGTACCGCGAACGGCTCTTCGAGCAGAACGTGCGCTACCCTCTGGGCCCGACCGACGTCAACGCGGCCGTGACCGAAAGCCTGCTTAACGACCCGCAGGGCTTTTGGTACTTGAACAACGGCATCACCGTGTTGTGCGACGCGGTCCAGGCCGACTTCTTCGCCCGACGCGCGCCGGGCCATCCGGTCCGCTTGAAGCTGACCGGTGCTCGTATAGTCAACGGTGCGCAGACGGTGGCCGCCGTTCATCAGGCGCACAAACAGAAGCCGCGCACAGTCGCAGAAGCACTGGTCGCGGTCCGGATTGTGTGCATGGACGGGGCTCCGGTCGATCTGACGCAGCGGATCACCCAGGCCACCAACACACAGAACCGGGTAGAGCTACGCGATTTCGCCGCGCTCGATCCCGTGCAGCAGATGATCCGCGACGACTTCGCGTTGTCGCTGGGCAAGGCGTACGTCCTACGGCGCGGGGAGCCGGTGCCGGCGCCGGCCGCAGGGTGCAGCGTGACGGAGGCGGCCCTTGCCCTAGCCTGCGCCCACCCAGATGCCGCAATGGTCGCCCGCTTGAGGCAGGACCGCGATGTGCTGTGGCGCCGTGGCCCAGGCGGGGTGTACCCCCGGCTCTTCGGTAGTCGACCGAGCGCGCTGCAGATTTGGCGTTCCGTGCGGCTGCTACGCGAGGTACGCGACGCGCTGGCCGCCCTAGCGGACGGCTTGGCCGACAGTGACCGGGCGCTCGCCTCCCGGGCCGATCTGTTGATCGCCCACATTGTCTTTCAGCTAGTCGGCAGCGAGGACGTCGACGAGCCGGGCGACGAGTGGGAGGCCCGGATGGCGGCCGTCGTAAAGCTGACCGGTTCCGTGCTGGCCGCTGTGACGGATCAGCTAGCCGATCGTTACGGCCGGCATGCCTTGATCGCCCGGGCCCTCCGCGACGAGCAGGGCTGTCGGAAGCTGGTGGCAGGCGTGGTGCGGTCGCTGGAGCAGGTCGACCCGCCGCCAGCCCGTGGGCGGCGACCTAACGCTGTCCGGCTGCTAGTCGCCGGCGGACTTATCAAAGACGGAGCCCAGCTGGTCTACCAGCCAGGCAGCACTCCGGAGCGGGATGCCCTGCGCGGGTGGCTCGGCGAGGCCCCGGAACGGCGCCTGGCCACCTGGGTTAACGACGCCCGTAGGCCCCTCGTCTGGGCGGTGGACGAGCAACGCTATTCGCCGACCGGGCTGGTAGTGCGGATGTGGGAGCAGGCCGGGTGGGCAGAGCGGCCGGTCGCGGTACAGGGCACCCGCAACTGGTATTTGCCGGGCGAGGGCACCCTCGCCGAGCTCGCTGGTGAGCTACGAGTGGACGCGGACGCGGCAGGCGACGGTCCTGGTGCGCGGTGACCCCCATGTGCTCGACAGGCGCTACGAGCTGCGCCAACGCCTCGGTGGCGGCGCGATGGGCGATGTCTGGCTTGGGTATGATCGTCGGTCACGGCGAGCTGTTGCGATCAAACTGATCCACCGTGAGTGGCTGGATCCCCGGCAAGGGTCGGAGCTGGCTGAACGTTTCCGGCGGGAGGCCGGCCTGCTGGCGCGGCTGCACCATCCGGGCATCCCGGCGTTGCTCGACGTCGGGCTAATCAGCGAGTACCCCAGCACCGGTGAGCACACTGGCGCGACAGAGGACGCCGGTGCAGGCCAGCCCTACCTAGTGATGGAATACATTCTCGGTGAGACTCTTGCGGAGATCGTTCAGGAGCAACGTCGTCTGCCCGAAGAGCAGGTCGTGTCGATCGCCGAGCAGATCTGTGACGTGCTCGAGTACACCCACGCGATTCCGGTCGTCCACCGCGACCTCAAGCCGGCAAACATCATGCTGGCCAGCCGACGGGTCGTGGTGCTGGACTTCGGCGTGGCCCGGATGTTCCGGACCGACCAGGCGCGGCTGACGCAGGGCAACCGGGTGCTGGGCACGGTCGGGTACATGTCGCCCGAGCAGTGCGCCGGGCGCGACGTTAGCCCGCGCAGCGACCTCTACTCGCTGGCCTGTCTGCTCTACGAACTGCTCACCGGGATACCACCGTTCACCGGTCCCGACCCGGCCACGGTCATGTATCACCACCGGTACCGGACACCGGAATCGGTCGGTTTGCTACGCCCCGGCGTTGCCCCGGCTCTAGAGGCGGTCATCATGGCCGGGCTGGCGAAACAGCCCGGCGAGCGCCCGGCAACGGCTCGCGAGTTCCGGCAGCGCCTGGTCGGCCTGCCCGGTCAGGCAGGTGGGGCGGGTGCCGCCGAGCAGGTCGGGGACCGCCAGGCGGCCGAGCCCTTCTCCGTCGAAGTGCGCATCATTCAGGCGCAGGCGCTCTTCGACGAGGGACTGATCGGTGAGGCCCTGCCCAGGTTCGCTCGGCTTGCGCGTGATTTGGCCGGCCTCGGCCCGCAGCACACCGGCGACCTTGCACGATGCCGTATCCTGCTCGCCCGCTGCCGAACGTGTCTGGGGCATCCGCAAGAGGCGCTCAAGGACTTGCAGGCTCTTGCCGGCCAGCTGGTTCCTGCCCGGCCCGCTGACGATCCGCTGCTGCTGGAGGTGCGGTTCCGCGCAGGACAGCTGCTGATCGACCTGGGTCATCAGCACGGCGTCAGCGAGCTCGCCGAGGTGTACCGGCTGCTGCGTAAAGCTGACCGCCCGCAGGATGTGGCGATGACTGAGGAGGTCCGCCAAGCGTTCAACCGCGTCACCCTGAGCTGACGCGTCGCGGCCGGCTCAAAACGCAAGTTACAACTCCTAACTCTTTGAGTGTTGGAGTCTGCGTCAGCAGGTGATGGCGTAGGCGAGGGTGAGGGAGGCTTCGTGGATGTCGTAGCGGATCTCCCAGCGGATGCGTAGTCGGCGGAACCAGTGCAGTAGGGCGATGGTCTGCTCGACGACCCTTCGTCGGGTGCCGTGGCCGGAGCCGTGTCCGGTGCCGCGTCGGGCGATGGCGGGGGTGATGCCCTTGGCGCGGAGTTGGCGTCGGTAGCAGTCTTTGTCGTAGCTGCGGTCGGCGTGGATCCGCTCGGGCCGTTGGCGGGGTCGGCCGCGGATGCCCTTGATGGGTGGGATCTTGTCGACCAGGGGCATGAGTTGGGTGACGTCGTGGCGGTTGCCGCCGGCCAGACTGACGGCGAGGGGGATGCCGCCCGCGTCGGTGATGACGTGGTGTTTCGAGCCTGGCTTGCGGCGGTCGACCGGGCTCGGACCGGTTTTTGGGCCGCCCTTGAGCGCCCGGACGTGGGAGCCGTCGATCACCGCCCGCGACAAGTCGAGCTGCCCGGTGGCCCGCAGTCTGCCGAGCAACACCTCGTGCAATCGCTGCCACACACCGGCGTCGTTCCAGTCCCGCAACCTGCGCCAACACGTCATCCCCGAGCCGAAGCCGAGTTCCTGAGGCAGGTACTCCCACGGAATCGCGGTGTAGAGCACGAACAGGTTCCCGCATAACACCTGGCGGTCATCCAGAGGCTTGCGACCGGGGTACCGGTACCGGCGAGGTGGACGGGGTGGCAGCGGTTCGACCTCGGCCCACAAGTCGTCCGAGACAATCCACGGCGGCTGCTCACCCCTCCTCACGTTCAGACAGAACGACCCTCACGTCCCCGCGGTAACGCCCAACCTCATTGAGTTAGGAGTTGTAGGTCGTCGCCTACACCGGCAACCCCGACATCACCATCATCGGCTCGCGCAGCGGACTCGCCGTCCTGATGCTGTGGGTAGTCCTTCAACAATTAGGTCGTATGGGCCTGTGCACGGGCGGAGTCGGGACGCGACGCGGCACAGTACGCCCACCAACGCTTGCTGGAGATCGGCTGGCCGAGCTGGCGCAATCCCCACGCGCTGACCGCTGTCCTGCGTACGCCGCCGCCGGCGGTCCTGGCCGCCGCGTGCGCGGGAAGCAGGACAGCCACTGCCCGGACGCCAGCGGACGGACGGGACCATCCCCGCTTGCGCGGGGAGCAGGCGTCTCCCACCGATTCGGTAACCGGGTCAACCGGACCACCCCCGCGTGCGGGGGGAGCAGACTTCCTGACCTACGGCGCTATAGATTAAGTATGTCGGTTTCCTTCACTTTGATTCGCAAGATCATCTAAATCCTCTTCGTGGGTCGGACCGGAACCGTAAGTTGACCATTGGGGCGAGGCATTCGGGTTTGTGACCCTCGTGCGATGCCCTATTCGACCGGCTTGCCTCCCGCCACGCCGCTTGAACACTAGCCTGCTCTCTGGATGTGCTGCTGAAGCATGAGCGCGAACTCTTCGAACTCATGTCGATTCTTCGTTACAAGTTCGGGTGCCGGTTCGCAGTCGTGCCAGAACGGCGCACCGTCAATCATCTTCTCCGCCGGTCGACGCAAGAGTTGGTTGTCCTCATAATCCAGCACGTCGCCACTCGCGCGCTCCTCGCTCCCTTCAAAGACTGCGTAGCGGAGGCCTAGTTCGCCGATGAATTCAAGATCAGATCGCCATGATTTGCCGTAGGCGCGTTCTATCCACCACGTCTGCGGATCGCCGTAGACGACCTCGAACGCGAGGAAGACACTCCGAAAGGTGCGGGCGGATACGAGACAACCTTCAAGCGTCCGCCGCTTGCCTCCAGCATTGGCGACAACCTGAAGGCCCGGCAGGTAAGCGCCCAACTGATCGGGCCAGCCGAAGGCGAAGGCCGCGACGAGGTCGCAGGGGTTGAAGATGTCGATGGACACCTCCACCTCGTGCCCGTCCGACGCGATCTCCTCCAGCCAGCCGGTGACGATGATCGACCAAGACTCGTTCCCGGCGAGAGCGAGTTGGACTCGACTGATGAGGCGATCCCACCGCTGGTGGTGGCCGGTTCGCGCTGTGCCGTGGAAGTGCGCGTCGGACAGCCCCCCAGTCGTGGAGCTGTCGCCGACCAGGTCTTCGTCGGTGAAGACCAGTTCGTCGGTGAATGCGCCCGTCCGCCTTACGGCGGTGATGTGCCATGCCGGATTTTGCCGGATCGTCGCGAGGCTGTGCGGCGCGACATCTTCGAGCATGAATCCGGCATACTCCTGGCATAGGTGGTAGAGGGCGGCGTGTTCAAGTTCGTAACCCTCGCGGGCGTCGGACAGGTCGTAGCCGTGCTCTTTCGCCAGACGCGACAGTTCCGCTGCCTGAGGGCTTTCTGGATTCATCCGACCCAGAACGAGGTACACGCCAGGGTCGTAGGTGCGGTGCCGAAGGTCGAAACCGACCAGGTGCTCCACGCCGACGGCCGCGAGGCGGCCAGCAGCCCATCGCCAAGCCGCATCCACGTCACCACTACGGGTTTGGATAAGCACTTGTACCGGGGTTGGCGCGACTAGCAGTGCCTCCTCAAGCGGGCGTAACTCCTGCGCGGCAGTCGGCGTGACGCCGTCAGAGTCGAGGGCGAGACGGTAACCGCGAAGACTCACGGACCATTCTCTGGCGGCCTGGCTAAACGGAGCGAGTAGCTCGCGCCACGTGGTGGAGACGATCACGGTCCGCACGTCGGCAAGCCCGAGGCCCTTCGCCCGCTGGAACAGTTCGACATACTTGGCCAGCTCGTGCAGGGCCTCTCGCGCTGTAGAATCGCTCCGCTTCAGCTCGATGATCACGAAGCAGCCAGTGGCATCCCGGGCCAAGATATCGATGAGCCCACGGCTCCCTACGTCGCTTGGGAGCGGATAGTTCGTCGCGACAAACATCAGCCCTGGTTCGATCAACTGTAGTTGCTTCGCAAGCTGGTCTCGAATGTCCTTCTCGCTCACTGCCGCAGCCTACGACGGGCGGCACCTCGCGACCGACCCCCAACAGGTGTCCCTGGCGCCTGGGCTGTTGGATCGCCGACACGTCGGGCCGTCAATGGGCCGGCCCGACGTAGGCGTAGCGGGATACACCAGCGTGCGTCCATGTCACGACCGGCGCATACGGGTGATGGTTCGTCTTCCCTGGCAGGCGAACTCCTACACCGCAGCGCTGTCGATGACGATTTAGCTATCAGTCTGATGCTGCCGTGAGGTCGGGGTCGTGAGGGCCTGCGGTGTGCGACGGCGGACGAGGTTCAGACATCGGCGGTCTCCTCACCGGTGGAGGTGGTGGCGAAGGCGAGTAGGTCTCGGAAGGTCTGGAGGCGGCGGCCGGCGAGCAGACGTCGTCCGTCGTTGGCCTCGCAGGGGTGTTCGGGGGTGGTGCGTGGCTCGTGTTCGGGCAGTGGGGCGAGGACGGCAGGGATGTGCTGGTGGTGAGACGGCCGGCGGCGCGAGCGGCGGCTGTGACCGTGGCGCGGTAGATGACCTCACCCGGAGGGGATGGTGCGACGGTGAGGCCGACAAGCAGGAACCTGCCAGGGCGCAGCAGAGGCCGCCAGCTCAGCCCTGCTGTGGCCGCGCTGTCCGCGTCGCGGCGTCGACTACGAGGGCGGCTACGAAGAAGTCTGGTACGAGGATGAGTGGCACCACGAGGAACACTGGCGCGAAGACTGAGCCCGCCGGGGCGTTACTCGCGGCGATCCTCGGCGCCGGGCTACCGTCGCGCGGTGTGGTGCGGGGGTTGGGTATCGTCGCTCCATTTGGCCGGATGCCCGCTTCGGGGGGCGGGATACCCGAGTTTCCTACTGCCGCGCAGTAGCCTCGACGCTCTGAGACCCGAAGGCGGTGGAGTCGTGCAGGGCAACCAGGGCAGTGCGCGGAGCCTCGAAGATGTCGTTCCAGTGATCTCAAGTTGGGTCATCGGCGCGCTAAGCGATTTCCGTGCGAGGGACCTGGACCTCTTTGACTACTCCGTAGGTGAGTGGTCCTGTGCCTTCCGAATTGCTGTCTACCTCGAGCAACGCGTTGATCCAGAATGGCACGTAGACAGCGAGTACGACAGGCAGGGAATTCTCGGTCAGCAAAAAAAGCGAGGTCTGGACTCCGGCGCCCCGAGGATGCGGCCGGACGTTGCAGTCCATCGGCGCGGGTCGGAGGATGTCCGAGACAACCTGCTGCTCTTGGAGATCAAGAGGATCTGGGCGCCAGGTGGCGATCCAGACGACCTTGCGAAAATTCGCCAAGCTGTGTCTGGTGAACTCAGTTTTCAGTATCAGTTTGCGGCAGCCATCGGTCTGGGCGACTCGGGGTCGTCGTTCGATCCGACATGGACGCTGATGGCGGCCGGTGGTGTGGTGATACAGATCTTGAATGGTCAGGTTGTGTTGGGTTCGAGGGTCAGTCCGGTGTGAGCAAGGAAGCTGTCGAGCAGGTCGGTGCGGTACTGGATGCTTTTGAGCCGGTTCTTGATGATCGCGAGGAGGTGATCGACGCCAGTCACGGCGAGGTTGCCGATGCTGCGTTTGAGGTGGGACCACACCGCCTCGGTGGGGTTCAGGTCCGGGGCGTAGGCCGGTAGCCGGATCACGGTCAGCCAGTCCCGGGCGTCGATCATCTGTTGCATGGCGGCGGAGACGTGGGTGTT